>JBEVMD010000354.1:0-14452 GCA_040508835.1 Duganella sp.
GAACCGCTACCAGGCCGGGCAGATCGGTTTCACCGAAGTGATCACAGCCCAACAGAATGCGGCCAACGCGCGGCGCGCGCTCGCCCAGGCGCAGATGGACCGCCAGCTGGCGGTGGTGGCGCTGATCCAGTCCCTGGGCGGCGGCTGGCACGTGGCGGCCGATTAATCATGGAGGCCGCTGGGGATAGCGGTTCGGCGGGCGGCACGCGTTTTGCTATAATGATCCGGCAAGTTTTCCATACAAGCCGGATCCCTTAAGGCCGATAATGGCCGGACGCCACCATGACCACACCCAGCGCTTCTCCTGACGGCCACGCCCGCGATCGCGGCGCGGCATCGGTATCCGTGGCTGCATCTGCAGCTGCGCACGTGGTGCCGGTGGTGGGCATCGGCGCATCGGCCGGCGGATTCGACCCCATTTGCGAATTTTTGGCCAGCGTGCCGCCGGTGAGCGGCTTCGCCTACGTGGTGGTGCAGCACCTCGATCCGGTCCAGCCGTCCATCCTGCCGCAGCTGCTGCAGCGCGTCACCCGCATGACCGTGGCCGAACTGGCGCACGGTACACCCATCGTTCCCGACCACGTGTACGTGGTGCCGGCCCGCAGCGACTGCGGTTTCGACGGCCAACGCTTCACCGTGCAGCCGCCGGGCACCAGCGGCGGCCATCATCCGATCGACAAATTTTTTCGCGCGCTGGCCGGCTATGGCGGCGAGGAGGCGGTGGGCATCGCGCTGTCGGGCACCGGCGCCGACGGCACCATCGGCCTGGCCGCCATCCGCGATGCGGGCGGCCTGACGCTGGCGCAGTTGCCGGCATCGGCCCGTTTCGATCCGATGCCCGCTAACGCGATTGCCGCCAAGGCAGTGGACATCGTCGCGCTGCCCTCCGAAATGGCGGTGGAACTGGCCAAGTGGCGCCGCCGCAAGGCCGGCGAGCTGGCCGATTCGCTGTCCGGCGCCACGCAGGGCGGGTATCCGGCCCAGGCCATCAGCCAGCGCAATGCGCTGCAGCGGCTGTTCCAGCAACTGCTGCTGCAAACGGGCGCCAATTTTGCCGACTACAAGCTCAGTACCGTGATGCGCCGCATCGACCGCCGCATCAAGCTGCGCCAGTGCGCCACGCTGCCCGACTACGCGCGCTGGCTTGAAGACAATCCGGCCGAGGTGGAACTGCTGTTCAAGGAGCTGCTGATCGGCGTGACCAGCTTTTTCCGCGACCCGCGCGTGTGGGAATTCCTGACCACGACCGCGCTGCCGCAACTGCTGGCCAAGCACCCCGACGGCGCCGCCTTTAAAGCCTGGGTGCCCGCGTGCTCCACCGGCGAGGAAGCGTATTCGCTGGCGATCGCGTTCGACCAGGTGCTCGAACAGCTGCGCCCGAGCGCGCGCTATACGCTGCAGATATTCGCCACCGACCTCGATGGCGACGCCATCGACCGCGCGCGCCTGGGGGTGTTCGGCCCGGCCATTGCCGGCGAAATGTCTCCCGAGCACCTGCAGCGGTATTTCACGCCCAGGGACAACGGCGGCTACCGCATCCGCAAGGACCTGCGCAGTTCCATCATCTTCGCCCGCCAGAACGTGATTTCCGATCCGCCGTTTACCAAGCTCGATATCCTGTGCTGCCGCAACCTGCTGATCTACTTCACCCCCAGGCTGCAGGCGCAGTTGATACCGCTGTTCCATTACGCGCTCAAGCCGGACGCCTTGCTGGTGCTGGGCACCGCCGATACGCCGGGCCGTTTCAACGAGCTGTTTGCGCCGCTGGCCGGCAACAGCCGCGTGTATCGGCGGCTCGACGCCGATCCCGGTCGCGTCACCAGTTATTTTCCTACGCGCGTTACCAGCGCCGCGCAGCCCGTAGCCTTCCAGCCGAGTGTACCCACCATGAACGACAATCCGCAAACCCAGGTCGAGCAGCTGCTGCTCCGCAAGCACGCGCCGGCGGCCGTCCTGCTCAACGCGCATGGCGACATCCTGTATATCCACGGCCGCACCGGCGCCTTTCTCGAGCCGGCCGCCGGCAAGGCCAACTGGAACATCCACGCCATGGCGCGCGACGGCCTGCGCCACGAACTGGCCGCCCTGGTGCAGAACGCCGTGCATAGCAGTGACATGCTGGCGGTGCGGGGCTTGATCCAGCCCGACGCCAGCGGCCAGCCGGCCAATGTGCTCGATCTGACGGCCGAAGCGCTGCCGCGCAACGGGCCGCTGGCCGGTACCGTCATGGTGACCTTTTCCAGCAGCCCGTTGCCGGCGCAGCGTCGCCGCGCGCGTGCCGCCGAGCCCCGCGTGCTGGAACTGGAGCAGCAGCTGGCGCAGGCGCGCCTGGAAATCCAGGCCGTGCGCGACGAAATGCAGGCTTCGCGCGAGGAACTCAAATCGGCCAACGAGGAACTGCAGTCGACCAACGAGGAACTGCAGTCCACCAACGAGGAATTGACCACCTCGAAGGAGGAGATGCAGTCGCTGAACGAAGAGCTGTACACGGTGAACGCCGAACTGCAGTCGAAAGTGGACGACCTGTCGCTGATCAACGGCGACATGAAGAATCTCCTCAACAGCACCGACATCGCCACCATTTTCCTCGACGGCGCGCTGCGCATCCGCCGGTTTACCGACCAGGCCACGCAGATCTACAAGCTCATTCCCACCGACCTGCAACGCCCGCTCTCCGACATCGCCAACGACCTCGATTACCCCACGCTGGAAGCGGATGCCGAGAGCGTGCTGCGCACGCTGGTGGTGTGCGAAAAACATGTGGCCACGCGCAGCGGCGGCTGGTACAACGTGCGTATCCTTCCGTACCGCACGGTGGACAACGTGATCGACGGCGTGGTGGTCACCTTCATCAATATCACCGCGTCCAAGCACCTGGAATCGCAGTTGCGGCTGGTACAAAACAGCACGGTGTGACATGACCAGACGCCCACGCCATCCGCTCGACATGGACGACCTGCGTTACGCGGCGGAACAGGCGGTGACGGTGCTGTCGGGCGCGGGACTGCAGCCGCCGGTCGGTGCCGACAGCAACGCCCTGCGCCACTGGCACGAACTGCAGGTGAGCCAGATCGAGCTCGATATGCAGAACATGGCGCTGGCCGAGATGCAGACCGAGCGCGATCACGCCGAAGCGGTGCGCGACCGCTACGCGGCGCTCTACGACCAGGCGCCGGCCGGCTATCTGTCGCTGGACGCCGACGGCTGCATCACCCGCGCCAACCAGGCGGCCAGCGAACTGCTCGGACAGCGGCGCGGCACGCTGCCCGGCAAGCGCCTGGAGCAGTTCGTGGCGCCGGCGGCGCAGGTGCGGTTGCGGCGCTTCCTGGCCGCGCTGCTCGAGCATGGCCAGGGCGGCGCGCTCGAGTTGCCGCTGTTCGATATGCGCGGTGAAGACGCCGGCCTGCAGGTGCACCTGGAGGCCAACCTCGATCCCCTGGCGCGCAAGTTCCGCGTGATCCTGACCGACATCGGCAGCGCCGACGCGCGCGAATCGGCCCGGCAGCGCGCCTTCCAGGTGCTCGACCACATGGGCGAGGGCGTGATGGTGTGCGACGCCAATCGCGACATCGTTTCCGTCAACCGCGCCTTTACCACGCTCACCGGTTATCCGGTCGAAGAAGCGCTGGGCCGCAACCCGCGCTTCCTCGGCCGTCCCGGCGCCCATCCGCCCGGCTATCACGCCGAAGCGATGCGCTGCCTGGCGGCAGACGGCAAGTGGCAGGGCGTGGTGTACAACCGCCGGCGCGACGGCACCCCGTACGTGGCGGCCGTATCGCTCACCGTGATCCGCGACGAGGACGGCGCCATCAGCCGCTACATCGGCGTGTTCTCCGATATCACGGCGCGCCAGCAGGCCGAGGCCGACCTGCTGGCGCTGTCGCGCGACCTCGATGCGCGGGGGGCTGCGCGCACGGCCGAACTGACGGCGGCCAATCGCCTGCTCACCATGGAAATCGCAGAGCGCAAGCGCACCGAAGTCGCGCTGCACGAATCGCGCGACCAGTTGCGCAAGCTGGCCGCGCACCTGGAGTCGGTCAAGGAAGAAGAGCGCAAGCGCATCGCGCGCGACATCCACGACGAACTGGGACAGAACCTGCTGGCGCTGCGCATCGATATCTCGATGCTGGCCGCGCGGGCCGGCGTGCACCACCCGCGCCTGCACCAGCGCGCCAACGGCGCCCTGGAACAACTCGACACCACCATCCGCAGCGTGCGCGGCATCATGAACGCGCTGCGCCCGGCCGTGCTGGACCTGGGCCTGCAGGCGGCCATCGAGTGGCAGGCGGCGGAATTCCGCAAGCGCAGCGGCATCGCGTGCGACCTGGCGCTGCCGCCCGAGGCGGATTTTGCGGCCATCGGCCAGGAACTCGAGATCGTGCTGTTCCGCAGCCTGCAGGAAGCGCTGAGCAACGTGCGTCGCCATGCGCAGGCCAGCCACGTGGCCATCACGCTGGCCGTGCATGGCGGCCGGCTCACATTCAGCGTGGCCGACAACGGCATCGGCCTGGCCCCGGACCAGCGGGACAAGACCGAGTCGTTTGGCTTGATCGGCATGGCGCAACGCGCCCACTCGCTGGGCGGCAGCGTGGCGGTGGCGCCGTACGTGGCCGGCGGCGGCTGCATGCTCACGCTGAGCTTTGACATGGCGTGGGGCGCTTTGCAGTGACCCCCATAAGGAATATACTGCCGCTGAATCTCAATCAGGGGCTTTTATCTTGTTAAAAAAACTAGCAATGTCTGTCGCCATGATCTGCGCGGCAGCGGCGCACGCCGACGAAGGACAATGGCAGCCATACCAGTTGCCGCAACTGAAATCCGAACTCAAAAAGATCGGCATCGCCATCCCTGCCGAAAAGCTGGCCGACCTCTCGAAGCATCCGATGAGCGCCATCGTGTCGCTGGGCGGCTGCTCGGCGTCGTTCGTGTCCAGCGCCGGCCTGGTGGTCACCAACCACCACTGCGCGTATGGCGCCATCCAGCGCAACTCGACCCCTGAACACAATTACATCGAACACGGCTTCCTGGCCAAAACCCGCGCCGAAGAACTGCCGGGCGGCCCGAACACGCTGGTGTACGTGACCGACAAGGTGGAAAACGTCACTGCGCGCGTGCTGCAGGACGTCACGCCGTCCATGAGCGGCAAGCAGCGCCACGACACCGTGGAAAAAGCCATCAAGGCCTTGATCGCCGAATGCGAAAGCGATAAAACTTACCGCTGCTCGGTGCCCGCGTTCCATCGCGGCCTGGAATACTACCGCATCCGCCAGATGCTGATCCGCGACGTGCGCCTGGTGTATGCGCCGGCCGACATGATCGGCAATTTCGGCGGCGACATCGACAACTACGAGTGGCCGCGCCAGGGCGGCGATTATTCGTTCCTGCGCGCCTACGTGGGCAAGGACGGCCGTCCTGCCGACCCGTCGCCGGACAATGTCCCGTACCAGTCGAAGGACTTCCTGGTGGTCTCCGCCGCCGGTCTGAAAAACGGCGATCCGGTGCTGCTGGCCGGTTACCCGGGCCGCACCAGCCGCTACAAGCTGCCGTCCGAGGTGCGCGCCGCGCGCGACGTCACCTTCCCGCAGCGCGTGGCCGAGATCCAGGCGGACCTCGACGTGATCGCTGCCGCCACCCGTGGCAGCGCCGCCAGCGCAGTGCGTTACGCGAGCGTGGCCAAAAGCCTCAACAACGTGATGAAAAAGGCGCAGGGCCTCTCCGACGGTTTTAAGCGCAAGGATATCGCCGCCATCAAGGATGCGCAGGACGCCGAGTTCCGCGCCTGGTACGCCGCGCAGCCGGGCAAGTCGCCCCAGCTGCTGGCCGAACTGGACGCCGTAATCGCTGCCGACATCGCGCTCTCCGACGAGGAATTCGGCTACGCCGTGGCGATGACCGGCGACCTGCTGAAAAGCGCGTCCACGCTGGTGCGCCTGGCGCATGAAAGCGCCAAGCCCGACGCCGAGCGCGAGATCGGCTACCAGCAGCGCGACGCCAGCATCATCAAGGCGCGCCTGAACCGTCTGGAGCAATCGTACGTGACCAGCGTGGATCAGGCCCGCTTTGCAGCGGCGCTGCAGCGCTACGCCAGGCTGCCCAAGTCGATGCATGTGCAGGGGCTCGATGCGCTGCTGCCCGCGCCCGACGCCGTGCCCGCGCTGTATGCCGGCTCGCAGCTGGGCGACACCGCCACCCGCGTGGGCTGGATGGGCAAGGACGCCGCCGCCATCACGGCGTCGAGCGACGCGTTCCTGCAACTGGCGCAAAAGGTCGACGGCGTATCGCAGTCGCTCAAGGATCGCCGCGCGGAACTGGACGGCAACCTGGAACGGGTGATCCCGCAGTACATGGCGGCCGTGATCGCGTGGAAGAAATCCCAGGGCAAGCCGGTGTACCCGGACGCCAACTCCACGCTGCGCGTGACCTACGGCACCGTGGCGCCGTACTCGCCGGCCGACGGCATTGTGAAAGGTCCGTTCACCACCGTGGAAGGCATCGTCCAGAAGCACACCGGCAAGGACCCGTTCAATGCGCCGCAAAAGCTGCTGGACGCGATCAAGGCGAGGCGCTACGGCCAGTTCAAGGATCCGGTCCTGGGCACGGTGCCGGTGGACTTCCTCACCAGCGCCGACACCACGGGCGGCAATTCCGGGTCGGCGGTGATGAACCGCAACGGCGAATTGATCGGCCTGAACTTCGATTCCACCTACGAGTCCATCACCAAGGACTGGTACTTTGACCGCGACATCACCCGCGCCATCCACATGGATATCCGGTATATGCTGTGGATCATGGCGGAAGTCGACCATGCCGACAACCTGCTGCAGGAAATGACGATCAAGTATCCATCCAAAACCGCCGCTGGTAAATAATGCAAGCACTGACAGCCCTGCTGGCGTATTTGAACCTGCCGCTGCACCTGGCGGTTTTCGTGACGACCCCGCTCGAGGTGCTGTCGTTCCTGCTGTCGGTGGCCACCGTGTGGCTCAATATCCGCCAGAGCCACTGGGCCTGGCTGTTCGCCATCATCTCGTCGGCCACCTATGGGCTGGTGTTTTTCGGCTCGCGCCTGTACGGCGACATGGGCCTGCAACTGGTGTTCATCGCGGTGTCCGTCTACGGCTGGTACCAGTGGCTGCATGGCGACGGCCGCCACGACGCGTTGCCGGTAACCGCGCTCGATGCGCGCGGGCGCTGGCTGGCGGTCGGCGGCTGGTTTGTCGGCTTTATCGCGCTGGCGTGGTTCCTCAAGACCTGGACCGACACCGACGTGCCGCATGCCGACGGTTTTCTCACGGCCGGCAGCCTGGTGGGGCAGCTGCTGCTGTCGCGTAAAAAGGTCGAGAACTGGCACGTGTGGATCATCGTGGACGTGTTGTACGTGGGCCTGTACCTGCACAAGCACCTGATGCTGACGGCCGTCCTGTATGCGATCTTTGTCGGCATGGCGGTCGTGGGCCTGCGCGCCTGGCAGCAGTCGGCCGGGATGCCGACTGGCGGCGGGGGCAGTGGCGGCGGCGGGCATGGCCGTCACGGCGACCGCCGGCTGGTGCTCGAGTGATTGCGCGCGCGCCGCCGTCGAAGGTGGCCATCCTGGGTACGGCGTCGTCGGGCAAGACCACGCTGGCCGCTGCGCTGGCCGCCAGTTACGGTACCGTGTGGGTGCCCGAATACCTGCGCGAGTTCGTCGATGCCGAAGCACGGATACCGGTGGCGGCGGACCAGATCCATATCGCCCGCACCCAGCGCGCGCGCGAAGACGCCGCCATGGCGCAAGCCGTGGATTATCTGTTCTGCGATACCACGCCGTTGATGACGGCCGTGTACAGCCGCCATTACTTCGGCGGCATCGACGACCAGCTGGCGCTGCTGGCCGACTTTCACTCCCAGGATTACGCCGTGACGCTGGTCACCGCGCCCGACATCCCGTGGGTGGCCGATGGCCTGCAACGCGAATCGGAACAGGTCAGCGTGACCATCAACGCCATGCTGATGGCGGAACTGGACCAGCGCGGCATTGCCTACCTGCTGGTGGCGGGCGACCCCGAAGAGCGCCTGACGCAGGTCAGGCGCCATCTTGCGGCACTGCCTTAAAAGTCGAACTGCGCCGACACGCGCCCGGTGCGCGAGGCGCCCGGCATCAGGTAGCCGCCCAGGTCGGGCGTGACGTCGCGCCAGTAAAACTTGTCGAAGGCGTTGTCGATGCCGGCGCGCAGCGTGGTGGCCACGCCGCCGATGCGCGTGGAGTAGGCGGCCGCCAGGTTGACCACGTGGTACTTGGGCACGAACACCGTGTTCTCCGCATCGAACGCCTTCTTGCCCGAGTACTGCCAGTTGGCGCTGACATTCAGGCCGCTGACCTGGGGCACCGCGTAATCGGCATATACCGACGATTTGAACGCAGCCACGTTGGTCACGCGCTTGCCGTCCATGCTGGCCGATCCCGTGCCGCTCTGTTTCGTATTGAGCGCGGTGGCGGAGATGCCCACCGTCAGGTCGCGGGTGGCGCGGCCGTTGAGCGCCATTTCCAGTCCGCGGTTCTGCGCCTCGCCGTTGCGCACGAAGGTGTCGGCCGCGTCGGTGTACTCCAGGCCCTTGCGTATCTGGAACAGCGCCACCGTGGCGCTGAGGTCCGCGCGGATGTCGGCTTTGACGCCCGCTTCCACCTGCTTCGACTTCGCCGGCGCCAGGGCGCGGCCCTGGTTGCTGGTTTCCAGCGGCGCGATGCCGCCGTGCTCGAGGCCCTGCGCGTACGACGCGTATGCCACCACCTTGGGACGCACGTTGTATACCAGCGCCACGCTGGGCAGCCAGAATCCGAGGTCGGTGCGGGCATTGGGCAGCAGGACCTCGTTCTTGTCCGGACCCACGTATTCGTCGCGGCGCACCTGCACATAACGCGCCCCGGCGTGCAGCGCCAGCTGCGGGTTCAGGCGCATGATGTCCTGCGCGAACAGCGAGCGTTCGTTGGTGTGGCGGCGTTCGAATACGGGGCCGCTGGTGCCCGGCGCGGGCGGCACCACTACCGGATGGTAGATATTGCTGGTACCCGAGTAATCGTATAAATCGTCGCCCCATTTTTCGCTGTTGCGCAGCAGCGAGGCGCCAAACGTCGTGTCATGCTCGATGCCGGCGGCGGCAAACCGGCCTTGCAGCAACGCCTGCACCGTCAGCGGCGACTTCTTTTCGCCTTCGCTGATGTAGTTATAGACGTCGTAGTCGCCATTGCCGCAGAAGCCCGGATACAGGTTCTCGGCGCCGCAGCCGTAAGGGAAGGCCGTGTAGTCGTCGCGCTTGAAGGTGTTCTGGTTGGCGCTGACGGTGGCGCGCCACGCGGGCGAGAACGTGTATTCGAAGCGGGCGCCGAGATTGCTGCTGATGGTTTCCACCGGCCGCGCCCACGGCTGGTCGTTGAGCATGGTGTCGGGATCGATGTGCGGCAGCGTGGTGTTGTTCAGCAGCTGGAAGCCGGGCGCGGTCAGCTGCGACTTGCGCTGGTAGTCGGCGTCGATCTGCAGCAGCGCCTGCGGCGAGATGCGCCAGTCGAACGCGCCCGAGACGAACTTGCGGTTGCCGTCGGCGCCCTTGATGATCGAGCGCAGGCGCTCGGCAGCCACGTTGACGCGGTAGCCGAAGCGGGTGTCCTCGAAGCGGCCGCCCAGGTCGGCCGCGCCGTACAGCGTGCCGCGCTCGCGCGTTTCCAGCACCACGGTGCGCAGCGGAGTATCGGTGGGGCGCTTGGTCGCGTAGTTGAGCACACCGCCGGGCGCGGACACGCCGGCCTGCAGGCCGGACAAGCCTTTCAGCACTTCCAGCCGCTCCTTGTTTTCCAGCGGGATTTGCGTGTCGCCCGAGATAGTCATGCCGTCCTTGCGGTAGCTCGAACCGTTATCGAGCTTGAAGCCGCGGATCGAGAACTGCTCGGCGTAGCCGACGGCGTTGTAGGCGTCGGACAGGCTGGCGTCGTAGCGGGCCGCGTCGGTGGTGGAGCGGATCTGCAGGTCCAGCATCTGCTGCGACGTGATCACGCTCAGCGATGCCGGGGTTTCCAGCAGCGGCGCATTGGAAAAACCGCCGATGGACGCGGTGCTGGCGCGGGCCTTGGTGGCGCTGACCACGACTTCGGGCAGCGCCTGTTCGGCCTCGGTGGCAGCGGCATGACCCGACAGGGCCTGGAACACCGCCAGGGCGATGACGGAGACGGCAAGGTTGGTTGTGGACATATCTGCTCTCTACTTGTGCGGGCTGGGAGCCGCGAAGAGAGCCATCAAAGGAGGGGAGGACCGACTTTTGCGCTTTCCTTCGCTGGCATTATCCAGATCAGGTACGAAGGGTATCTCTCACCCGGAAAATTCCAGGACCCCTAGCGAGCCGCAAGTTTAGCACAGGCGATGGCAAAATCGCCATCGTCCGGCCGTCGGAATCGACGCGGCAGCGGTCGATGTCACATTTCGCTCACGCGTGCGCCACATTCGGCGCGCCATCGCTTACACTGCGGCTTTGCGCCGCGAGGCGCCAGCGTGGCGGCGCCTCGGCTTATACCGAACCGGTCCGTTACGTGCAGCGAAAGGATGGGAATGAGGCAGTCGTATCAAGAGGGAAGTTTTTTTGCCGTGCCATTGCTTGACGGCGGCTACGGTACCGGCCTGGTGGCGCGTTTGTCGCCAGGCAGCAAGATCATGCTGGCCTATCTGTTCGGGCCCAAGCGCGATAGCGTGCCGTCGGCGGACGAACTCAAGGCGCTGCGCGCGGCCGACGCCGTCAAGGTGCTGCGGGTGGGCGACATGGCGCTGGTCAGCGGCCACTGGCGCGTGCTGGGCGAGGCCGATGCCTTCGATGCGGCCCACTGGCCCATGCCGCAGTTCCTGCGCCGCGCCGATGCGCTCAAGCGCGCCTGGCGCGTCACGTACGCCAGCAACGATCCCGGCCGTTCGGAGCGGGAAGAATCGGTGCCGTACGAAACCCCGGGACTGGAAGCCGATTCGCTGTACGGCTACGGCTCGGCCGAGCTGCTGCTGACCAAGCTGCTTGAAGGTCCCGATCACCCGCTCAACCGACCCACCACCCGCTAAGCGTTTCCCGCTAACCGGTACAGCCGACATTCCACGCCGCGTATTCTGCGCGGCTCTTGCGCACAGCCACCCGCGCCACCGTATTGCGGTCGCTCTCGAACACCAGCCCGAACATCTGCGGCGCGCCGGCCACCGGCGCCGCCGGCTCGATTGCCGCCAGGCGGTAGGTGAGGGCGCGGTACGGCGCGCATTGCGAGTTCCCCGCAAACAGCAGGCGCGCGCGCGTGAGCAGCTCGCGGTGCTGGCGCAGCAGCGCCACCACATCGGGCGCCGGCACCTGCGGATCCATCAGCGTGGTGTACCGCGCCGCAGCGCACGGCACGTTGGGCGTGGCCAGCCACACGTACCAGCGCGCCGGCTCGGCCGCCTCCTGCCAGCGCCCGCCCTCGGGCGCCCTGGCGTCATAAATAAAACTGGAACGGATTTGCCGGCACAGGTCGGGCGCCATGCGGCGCGGCGCGGCATCGACGCGGGCGATCACGCGCCAGGGCTGCTTGCGGTCCTGGCGTTCGATGTCGAACGCGGGGGCAAACAGCGGGCGTACCGCCCACGGGCCCTGCGGCGTGGCCGCCTGGCGCGCGCTGAAAAACGCCTCGAACGACGCGCGCTCCTGCGCCGTGGGCTCGCGCTGCAGCGGTTGCGCCGTGCGTGCAAGCGGGGTCGCGGCCGGCCGGGCGGCCCACGCCGGCGCCGCCGATAGCGACAGGGCCGACAGCACCCACAGCGTCGATAACGCCGATAACGCCGATAACGCCGGCATGGCGGCCGTCACTGGTACGCTGCGCATCACAACGCCCGCATGACGATGCGGATCGCCAGGCCGCCGCCGTCGCGGTTGCGCACCGTCAGCTCGGCGCCGTGGCGCTGCATCACGCGGTCGACGATTGCCAGTCCCAGGCCGGCGCCGTTGGCCTGGCCGCGCGCGGTGTCGAGCCGCGTAAAGGGTTTGAGCAGTTGGGGGATCTGGTCGGCGGGCACGCCCGGGCCGTGGTCCTGCACCTCGATCGCCACGCGGCGCGCTGCGTGCGCGCCCTGGATGCTGCAGCGGATATCGATCTCGGTGTAGTCCTCGCCGGCGGTGCGGCCGTAGCGGCGGGCGTTTTCCACCAGGTTGTTGATCACGCGCTTGATGTCGGTGGCGTTGCCCATGGCGTGCACGCCGGGCGCGATGTCGCTCTCGATGCGCACATCGGGCAGGCGCGCGACGTCGTGCGCGATGTCGTCCAGCAGTGCGCTGAGGTCGACGTTGATAAAGCTCGACGCTTCGGTGGGCTTGGCGTAGTCGAGGAACTGGCCGATGATGGCGTCCATCTGCGCAATGTCGGACTGGATGCCCTCGCGCGCTTCGTTCGACAGGTGCGCCATTTCCACTTCGAGCTGCATGCGCGCGAGCGGCGTGCGCAGGTCGTGCGAAATGCCGGCCAGGATCACGGCGCGGTCCGACTCCACCTGCTGCAGCTGATTGACCATCTGGTTGAACGAGCGGTTCGCTTCCATGATTTCATTGGGACCCTTTTCGGGCAGCGGGTCGGGCCGCATCCCCTGGGCGAAGGCGCGCGTGGCCTTGGTCAGCCGGCGCAGCGGCAGGTTGACCAGGCTTGAAATCAGGGCCGCGCCCAGCAGCGATATCAGCGACACCACGCTGGCCCATCCGAGCCACTGGATGCCGGTGAGGCCGCGGATGCGTTCGCGCTCGAGCATCAGCCAGTACTGGTCGTCGTCGATCTTGAACGAGACCCAGAACCCGGAGACGCCATTGACCTTCGACGAGAAGCGCGTATCGGCGCCCAGCTTGGCGCGCACGAGTTTCTGGATGTCGGGCATGAGCGCGTTGTCGGGCGGCGGATCGACGCGGTCGTCCGCCTCCAGCGTAAACACGCGGATGCCTTCGTTGGACACCAGGTCGAACAGCAGCTCGCGCCGCAGCTCGGGCGCCGAGTGGGTGAGGGCGGCGTGGGTGATGGTGACCACCGACACCACCTGGGCCGAAATCTGCTGCACCTGCGGATCGTGCTGCACGGCGCTGATCATCCCCACCCACGCCGTCATGCTGGTGGTGGTGAGGGCGCCCAGCAGGATGAATGTGCGCCAGAATAAACCGCTTTTCAGGCTGGCGAGACGGAGCGTGAACAACCACTTGAGCGAAAACTTCGGCAGGTACTTCATGCGCGCGCCCGCGCCTTAGCGCGGCTGACCCTCCGGGATGAACACGTAGCCCAGGCCCCACACGGTCTGGATGTACAGCGGGCTCGATGGATCGGGTTCGATCAGCTTGCGCAGGCGCGAGATCTGCACGTCGAGGCTGCGGTCGAACACTTCGTATTCGCGGCCGCGCGCCAGTTCCATCAGCTTTTCGCGCGACAGCGGCTGGCGCGCATGGCGGGCGAATACCTTGAGGACCGAGAATTCGCCGGTGGTGAGCGGCACGGTCTCGCCGTTTTTCTTGAGCGTGCGCGTGCCCAGGTCCAGCACGAACTGGCCGAACTCGAAGGTTTGCGGGGTTTCGGATGGCGCGCCCGGAATCTCGTCGGGGCCGCGGCGGCGCAGCACGGCGCCGATGCGCGCCACCAGCTCGCGCGGATTGAATGGCTTGGGCAGATAGTCGTCGGCGCCCATTTCCAGGCCCACGATGCGGTCCACATCCTCGCCCTTGGCCGTCAGCATGATGATGGGCGTCTGGTCGCCGGCGCCGCGCAGGCGGCGGCAGATCGACAGGCCGTCTTCGCCGGGCAGCATCAGGTCCAGCACCAGCAGGTCGTAGCGCTCGCGCAGCCACAGCTTGTTCATGGCCGTGGCGCTTTCTGCGGTGAACACGTTGAACCCCTGTTCGGTCAGATAGCGGCGCAACAGGTCGCGCAGCCGCACGTCGTCGTCCACTACCATAATCTTGGCCTGGTGACCATGCTGGTTGACGGTATTGCTGCCGCCGGTGTTGTTCGAATCAAGCGTTGTGCTAGTCATTTATCTGTCGTGTTGTCTTATTGATGTTGCTATGGTAACGTCATATTCGCGTCCCGAAAACGCCTGTTTGGACCCATTACAAAGTGTTACAAACTTTACCCAATTGGTCTTACCCCCTCGTGCAAACCATCATACACTGCGGACATGGATTCACCTCTTAGGAACGCCATGTTCATCGATCTCAAAAAAATACACGCGGCAGCAAGCGCATCTTTTTGCGTTCGATCGTCCGTGGCTTCCGCATTGCTGTGCTGCAGCCTGGCGGCAGCGCTACCGGCGCTGGCAGCAGGCCAGGACGGTCCGCGCCGCGACGACCGCGGTGGTCCCGGCACATCGCGCCAGCAGGACAGCCGCGACCAGTCGCGCCAGGTCGATCCGCGCAGCTACGAGGCGCGCGCCGAGGAGCAGCGCCGCGCCATGCA
>JBEVMD010000599.1:0-11349 GCA_040508835.1 Duganella sp.
CATGATGGCGTTGTTGCGGCCGTTGACGCCGTCGCCGCGCTTGTACGCGGTCAGCGCATGCTCGAGGTAATCGCGGTGCTGTCCCGCCAGCTTGGGATAGCTGGGGTCGAGCGGCGTGTTGTAATCCTTGCCGTGGCAGGTAAAGCAGTTGTACTTGTCGGCCAGCGCCTTGCCGTTGGCGACATTGCCGGCAGCGTGGGCGGGGGTGGTGGCGGCGAGCACGGCGCAGATCAGGGCGGCGGCCAGGGGTTGGAAAGTAGTCATTGAGCGCTCCGGTTTTGCTGGGCATAGAACGCGGCCACGTCGGCAATGTCCTGGTCCGACAGGCTGGCGGCGATGCCGCGCATGCTCGGATGCTTGCGGTCGCCTTTCTTATAGGCTTGCAGGGCGTTCTCGATGTACTTGGCGCCCTGGCCGCCGATCATCGGTACTTGGTAGACTTCCGGGAACGTGGCTTTGTAGCCGGGGATGCCATGGCAACCGATGCACATCTCGATCTTTGCCTTGGCGGCCTGGGGGTTGCCCACGATTTCAGCACCGGTGCTGGTTTGCGCCATGGCGGCGAAGACGAGAAGTGCTGTGATTTTTTTCATGGTCTTTGCAAGGTGAGTAATCGAATCTTTTGCGATACTGCTGCCGGAAGCAAAACTTGACTTTTGCACTACTAGGACCGGATTCTAACCCAATGATTTTGACAAAGCTACATAGTTTCGTTGCCGCAAACAACAGCGCGACCGCCGTCTTTTGCACTGCAGCGTAAAGCAAACTCACCTATACTCAGCTTCATCCCAACCCATTCCACCACCCGAGACCCACGCATGCCAGCCACTCCCCGCTTCGAAGGTTCCGACCAGTACGTCGCCACCGCTGACCTCAAACTGGCCGTCAACGCCGCCCTCACCCTGCAGCGTCCGCTGCTGATCAAGGGCGAGCCGGGCACCGGCAAGACCATGCTGGCCGAGGAAGTCGCGGCCGCGCTCAACATGCCGCTGATGCAGTGGCACATCAAGTCCACCACCAAGGCCCAGCAGGGGCTGTACGAATACGACGCCGTCTCGCGCCTGCGCGACTCGCAGCTGGGGGACGAGCGCGTGCGCGACATCCAGAACTACATCGTCAAGGGCGTGCTGTGGCAGGCGTTTACGGCGCCGGCGCCCGTGGTGCTCTTGATCGACGAAATCGACAAGGCCGACATCGAATTCCCCAACGACCTGCTGCGCGAGCTCGATCGCATGGAGTTCTACGTGTACGAAACGCGCGAGATGGTGCGCGCCGTGCACCGCCCGCTGGTGATCATCACGTCCAACAACGAGAAGGAACTGCCGGACGCCTTCCTGCGCCGCTGCTTCTTCCACTACATCCAGTTCCCCGACCGCGAGACCATGGCGCGCATCGTCGAAGTGCATTACCCGCACCTGAAACAGGAGCTGCTGGCGCAGGCGCTGCAAACGTTTTACACCGTGCGCGATGTGCCGGGCCTGAAGAAAAAGCCGTCCACCTCCGAATTCCTCGACTGGCTGAAACTCCTGATGGCCGAAGACATCGCCCCGGAAGCGCTGCACGGCACGGACCACAAGGCCATCGTGCCGCCGCTGCACGGCGCCCTGCTCAAGAACGAGCAGGACGTGCACCTGTTCCAGCGCCTGGTGCAGATGGCGAGGACCAACCGTTGATCGGGGCGTGACATGCTGATCGATTTTTTCTTCACCCTCAAGGACGCCAAAATCGCGGTCTCGATCAAGGAGTTTCTGACCCTGCTCGAGGCGATGCAAAAGAACGTCATCGATACCTCGCTCGACGATTTTTACTACCTGGCGCGCCTGACGCTGGTGAAGGACGAAGCCCACTACGACAAGTTCGACCGCGCCTTCGGTCTGTACTTCAAGGGCATCGCCGCCCATTTCGACGAACAAAGCGACATTCCGCTCGACTGGCTGGTGCAGCGCATGAAGCGCGAGCTGACCGACGAACAACTGGCGCAGCTGGAAAAATTCGGCTACGACAAGCTGCGCGACCGGCTGGCGGAACTGCTCAAGGAACAGAAGGAGCGCCACGAAGGCGGCAGCAAGTGGATCGGCACCGGCGGCACGTCGCCGTTCGGCCATGGCGGCACCAATCCCGAGGGTATCCGCATCGGCGGCAAGGGCGGCAACCGCACGGCGGTCAAAGTGTGGGAAGAGCGCGCGTTCCAGGACTACGACGGCGAGCGCGAAATCGGCACCCGCAACATCAAGGTGGCGCTGCGGCGGCTGCGCAAGTTCGCCCGCGAGGGTGCGCACGACGAACTGGCGCTCGACGCCACCATCCACGCCACGGCCAGCAATGCCGGCTTCCTCGACCTGAAAATGCGGCCGGAGCGCAAGAACAACATCAAGGTGCTGATGCTGTT
The DNA here is from genome assembly GCA_040508835.1 of Duganella sp. Classification (GTDB taxonomy): domain Bacteria; phylum Pseudomonadota; class Gammaproteobacteria; order Burkholderiales; family Burkholderiaceae_D; genus Rugamonas. Next base: position 2,390 of record JBEVMD010000599.1, read on the forward strand.
CGACGTGGGCGGCTCGATGGACGACCATATCGCGCGCACCGAGGAACTGTTTGCGGCGTCGAAGACGGAATTCAAGAACATGGAGTTCTTCTACTTCCATAACTGCGTGTACGATTTTTTATGGAAGAACAACCGCCGCCGCCAGTCGGAGCGCTTTGCCACATGGGACATCCTGCGCAAGTACCCGCCCGACACCAAGCTCATTTTCGTCGGCGACGCCACCATGAGCCCCTACGAGATCGTGCACCCGGGCGGCTCGGTCGAGTACAACAACCAGGAAGCGGGCAGCGAGTGGCTCACGCGCTTTACCAACGCCTTTCCCAAGTTCGCGTGGCTGAATCCCGAGCCGGAAGGCCTGTGGCAGTACCGGCAGTCGATCGCCATCGTCCGCCAGCTGATGGCCGACCGCATGTACCCGCTCACCATCGATGGACTGGAGCGCGCCATGCGGGCGCTGAGCAAATAGCAGGGCGTGCGGGCGATTCAGGCCGGCAGCTGCAGGCGGTACCCCACTGCCGTCTCGGTCAGCAGATACTGCGGCTGCGTGGGATCGGCTTCCAGCTTGTGGCGCAGGTGGCCCATGTAGATGCGCAGGTAATGGCCGTTTTCCGACTGCGACGGTCCCCACACGGCGCGCAGCAGCTGCGGGTTGGTCATCACCCGGCCCGCATTGGCCACCAGGACCGCCAGCAGCCGGTACTCGGTGGGCGTCAGGTGCACGTTTTCGCCGCCGCGCGTCACGCGCCGGTTCTGCAAATCCACGGCCACGTCGCCAAACGCGATCAATCCCGCCTTGTCGGCCGCCGGCTGGCGCTGGCGGCGCAGCGTGGCGCGTACCCGGGCCAGCAGCTCGCCCACCCCGAACGGCTTGGTCAGATAATCGTCGGCGCCGGCGTCGAGCGCGCGGATCTTGTCCGCCTCGTTGACGCGCGCCGACAGCACGATCACGGGCACCGTGGACCATTTGCGCAGGTCGATCACGAAGTCGATGCCGTCGCCGTCGGGCAGGCCCAGGTCCAGCACGATCAGGTCGGGCTTGCGGGTGCCGGCATCGATCAGGCCCCGCTGCAGCGTGGCTGATTCGAACACCTGCCAGCCCTCCTCCTCCAGCGCGGCGCGCACGAAGCGGCGGATCTGCGGTTCGTCTTCCACCAGCAAGGCGGTGGGTGCAACAACATTGTCGGTCATGGTAAGTCCTGCATCTGTTCGTGCCGTGGTTCGTGCCGCGGTTCCAGCTCCGGCTCGGGCATGGCGGGCGGTATGCCCAGCGGCAGTGTGAAGGTAAAGGCGGCGCCGTTCAACGGCGAAGCGGTGGCCCGGATGCTGCCGCCGTGCGCTTCCACGATGGCGCGGCAGATCGCCAGGCCCAGGCCCACGCCCGGCTTGGCCGACTCGCGCTCGCCGCGCGCAAACTTCTCGAAGATCGCCTCCTCGCGCCCCGGCGGCAGCCCAGGTCCGTCGTCGTACACGGTGACGTTGATCCATGCACCATGCAGCGCCGCGCCGATCACGATGGTGGACCCGGGCGGCGTGTACTTGGCGGCGTTTTCCACCAGGTTGGACAGCACCCGCTCGATCAGCACCGCATCGTAGCGCAGCAGCGGCAGGCTGGGCGGCAGCTCGGTGCGCACCGTGTGTCCCTGCAGCGGCGACCCGCTGGCGCGCAGGGCGCTGCCCACGACTTCTTCCAGCGGCTGCCATTGCAAGTTGAGTTTGACTTCGCCGCTCTGGATGCGCGCCATGTCGAGCAGGTTGGCGACCATGGCGCTCATGCGCAGCGCCTCGTCGTGCAGCGCCACGGCCACTTCGCGCTGGGCGTCGGGCAGCGGCGGCCGCGCGCCGGCCAGCGATTCGGACAGGCCCACCAGGGACGTCAGCGGCGTGCGCACATCGTGCGACAGCGCGGCCAGCAGCGAATTGCGCAGCCGCTCGGACTCCATGCTCACCAGCGCATTTTGCGCCACCTCGATGTAATGCACGCGTTCGAGCGCAATGGCGGCCAGCGCGGCAAACGTATCGAGCTGCTGGCGCTGTTCCGGGATCAGTATCCAGCGCTGGCCCAGCGGCGCGATGGCTAGCACGCCGCGCGTGCGCATCGGCGCCACCAGCGGCAGGTAGAACAGGCGGCTGGCCGGCAGCGTGTCGGTGCCCAGGCCCGCGCTCTCCGCATTGTCGAACGCCCACTGGGCGATGCCCACGTCGAGCGGCGTGCCGTGGTTGCCCGCCGGCGGCGGCAGCAGGCGGCCGTCGTCGTCGGGCAGCAGCAGCGTGGCGTTGGCGCGGAACGCATTCTCGATAAAGATGCGCGTGGTGTCGAAAATCTGCTCCGTCTGCAGGGCGCCGGACAGCTCGCGGGCGAATTCGTACAGCGAGCGCGAACGCATTTCGCGCTGCGCCGCCACGCGCGCCTGGAAGCGCAGCCCGGACGTCAGGTGGCCGGTGATCAGCCCCACGGCCAGCATCACCATGAACGTGATCACGTACTGGAAATCGGAGACGGCAAAGTTGAAGCGCGGCGCGACGAAGAAAAAGTCGAAACACGCCACGCTCACGCACGTGGCCAGCACGGACGGTCCGCGTCCGAACCGCACGGCCGTCAGCAGCACGCCCAGCAGGAACAGCATGGCGATATTGGCCAGGTCGAGCCATCGCAGCAGCGGCATGGCCCCCAGCGCAATGGCGAGGCTGGCCGCCACGGCCACTGCGTAGCCGGTGGCGCGCTGCTGGTGCCACGGTACGGGACCGGCGTGTCGGGTGGCGGCGCTGTCCGCATCGGCGCCGTCGTAACCGCCCTGGTAGCCCGGTTGCTCGCCCCCATAACCTGCCGAGGCATGGTCGCCCTGCTGGTCTGCGGCCACGCGGCCGGATGCGGACGGCGCCCCGGTACTGGCCACGCCGATTTCGATCAGGTCCAGGTCGGGCGCGTAGTGCGCCAGCCGCTTGAGATGCGGCGTGCGCCATGGCCATCCCGGCAACGCCCCCCTGGCGCGGCCCAGCACCAGCTTGGACAGGTTATGGCTGCGCGCATATTCCACCGCCGCCAGCGCCACATCGCGGCCCGGCACCACGGCCGTGGTGGCGCCCAGGTCTTCGGCCAGCTTGAGCGTGCGCAGGATCTGCTCGCGGCGCGCGCCGGGCAGCTTTTGCAGCGCGGGCGTCTCCACGTAGATCGCGTGCCAGCCGGTGCCCAGCTGGCCGGCCAGGCGCGCCGTGCTGCGCACCGTGTGCTCGGCGCCGGGACGCGGCCCCACGCAGGCCAGCAGCGCGGCGCCGGTTTTCCAGATGTCGGCGATCGACTGCTCCACGCGGTAGGCGCGCACGTCGTCCTCGATGCGGTCGGCCGTGCGGCGCAGCGCCAGCTCGCGCAGCGCGATCAGGTTCCCCTTGCGGAAAAAGTTTTTCGAGGCCCGCTCGGCCTGCGGCGCCTGGTACACCTTGCCGCTTTTCAGGCGCGCCAGCAGCTCGTCGGCCGGCACATCCACCAGCACCACCTCGTCGGCCTGGTCGAACACGGTGTCGGGCACGGTCTCGCCCACGCGGATGCCGGTGATGCCGCCCACCACGTCGTTGAGGCTTTCCAGGTGCTGGACGTTCACCGTGGTGAGCACGTCGATGCCGGCGTCGCGCAATTCCTCGACGTCCTGCCAGCGTTTGGGGTGGCGCGACCCTGGCGCATTGGAGTGGGCCAGTTCGTCCATCAGTATCAGCGGCGGCTGGCGCTCCAGCGCCGCATCGAGGTCGAATTCGCTGAGCACCCGGCCCCGATAGTCCACCGCGCGCGGCGGCAGCACCTCGAGGCCCGCCAGCATGGCGGCCGTCTCGCCGCGGCCATGGGTTTCCACCACGCCAACCAGCACCGGCTGCCCGTCGGCCTGCAGCTTGCGGGCGGCGGCCAGCATGGCGTAAGTCTTGCCCACGCCGGCCGACGCGCCAAAATAGATGCGCAGCTTGCCGCGCGCAGCGCGCCGTTCGTGGGCTTGCACCTGCGCCAGCAAGGCGTCGGGATCGGGGCGCTGGCTTTCGTGGGGGATCGACATGCGGCGATTCTACCTGACAGGGTTCGTTATCGGCCGGTCTGGTCGAGGGCGAGGTTCAGCGCCAGCACGTTGACGCGCGGCTCGCCGAAGAAGCCCAGGTACTGCGGCTGCGTGTGCCGTTCGATCAGCGCCAGCACCTGGTTGGTGTTGAACTTGCGGGCGGCGGCCACGCGCGCGGCCTGGTAGCGGGCGGCGGCCGGGCTGATGTCGGGATCGAGGCCGCTGGCCGATGCGGTGACCAGGTCCACGGGAATCGGCTGCGCGTTGCCGGGGTCAAGCGCCTTGAGCGCGTCGATGCGCGACTTGACGGCGTCGATCAGGGCCGCATTGGTGGGGCCCTGGTTGGTGCCGGACGAACCGGCGCCGTTGTTGGGCATCGGGCCGGTGCCCGATGGGCGGCCCCAGAAGTACTGCGGCGACGAGAACGACTGGCCGATCAGCGACGAGCCGACGGTCTTGCCGTCCACGTCCACCAGGCTGCCGGCCGCCTGGGACGGGAACACGGTGGCGGCAACGCCGGAAACGGCCAGCGGATACAGCACGCCGCAGATCAGGGTGAGGGCGCCGAAGATGACGGCGGCGGGACGAAGGTGGGAGGTCATACGTACTCCGGTTAATTTAGTTACGGTTAGCTCCGTCATCCTCGCGAACGCGGGGATGACGAATCAACGGACAGGGGTCATGGTTACACCAGGTGCAGCGCCGCCAGCACCATGTCGATCAGTTTGATGCCCACGAACGGCAGCAGGATCCCGCCCAGGCCATACAGCAGCAGGTTGCGGCGCAGTAGCGCTACGGCCCCAATCGCCCGGTACCGCACGCCCTTCAGCGCCAGCGGAATCAGGACCACGATGATCAGCGCATTGAAGATCACCGCCGACATGATGGCCGACGACCAGCTGGCCAGCTGCATCACGTCCAGCGCCTTTAGTTGCGGATACGTGCCCACGAACGCCGCCGGGATGATGGCGAAATACTTGGCGATGTCGTTCGAGATCGAGAACGTGGTCAGCGCGCCGCGCGTCATCAGCATCTGCTTGCCGATTTCCACGATCTCCAGCAGCTTGGTGGGGTTGGAATCGAGATCGACCATGTTGCCGGCTTCCTTGGCCGCCTGCGTGCCCGAGTTCATGGCCACCGCCACGTCGGCCTGCGCCAGCGCGGGAGCGTCGTTGGTGCCGTCGCCCGTCATCGCCACCAGCCGGCCTTCGGCCTGGTATTTGCGGATCAGTTTGAGCTTGTCCTCGGGCGTGGCTTCGGCCAGGAAGTCGTCCACGCCTGCCTCCGCAGCGATGGCGGCTGCCGTCAGCTGGTTGTCGCCGGTGATCATCACGGTCTTGATGCCCATGCGGCGCAGTTCACCGAACCGCTCCTTGATGCCGCCCTTGACGATGTCCTTCAGTTCCACCACGCCCATTACGCGGCCGCCATCTGCCACCACCAGCGGCGTGCTGCCGCGGCGCGAGATGTCGTCCACTGCGCGGCCCACTTCGGCCGGATACGCTTGTCCCAGCGACTCCACGTAATGGCGCACGCTGTCGGCGGCGCCCTTGCGCACTGCCCTGTCGCCAATATCGACACCGCTCATGCGGGTTTGCGCAGTGAACGGCACGAACACGGCGTTCAAGGACGCCATTTCGCGTTCGCGGATGTTGAACTTCTGCTTGGCCAGCACCACGATGCTGCGCCCTTCCGGGGTTTCGTCGGCCAGCGAGGCCAGTTGCGCCACGTCGGCCAGCTGCTGCTCGGTCACGCCGGGGGCCGGCACAAAGCTCGACGCCTGGCGGTTGCCGAGGGTGATGGTGCCGGTTTTATCGAGCATCAGCACGTCCACGTCGCCCGCCGCTTCCACGGCGCGGCCAGACGTGGCGATCACGTTGGCCTGCATCATGCGGCTCATGCCCGCCACGCCGATGGCCGACAGCAGGCCGCCGATGGTGGTCGGAATCAGGCATACCAGCAGCGCGATCAGCACCGTGATGGTGACCGGCGTGCCCGATTGTGCGGCCTGCACCGAGAACAGCGAAAACGGCAGCAGGGTAACCGTCACGATCAGGAACACGATGGTGAGCGCCACGAGCAGGATGGTCAGCGCGATCTCGTTCGGGGTTTTCTGGCGTTTGGCGCCTTCCACCATTGAGATCATGCGGTCGAGGAAGGTCTCGCCCGGATTGGCCGTGACCTTGACCACCAGCCAGTCGGACAGCACGCGGGTGCCGCCGGTGACGGACGAAAAGTCGCCGCCCGACTCGCGGATCACGGGCGCCGATTCGCCGGTGATGGCGCTTTCGTCCACCGAGGCCACGCCTTCGATCACTTCACCGTCGATCGGAATCACGTCGCCGGCTTCCACCAGGATGTAATTCCCCTTGCGCAGGTCGGTGGCCGGCTGCGGCAGCCAGGTCGTGCCGTACTTGGGCGACGCCAGCTTCTTGGCGCTGACGGTCTGTTTCAGGCTGCGCAGCGACGCTGCCTGCGCCTTGCTGCGGCCCTCGGCCAGCGCCTCGGCGAAGTTCGCAAACAGCACCGTGAACCACAGCCAGACGGTGATGGCCAGGATAAAGCCGGCGGGCGCCTCACCCTGGCCGAACAGCGCCTGCAGGTACAGCAGCGTGGTGATGATGCTGCCCACGTAGACGACGAACATCACGGGACTGCGCACCTGCGTGGCGGGGCTGAGTTTTTTGAACGAATCCGCAATGGCCGGCAGCAGCAGTTCGGCATCGAACAGGCGCAGTTTTTTGGCCGGAGGCGCATCTGCTGCGTTGGTAAACAGCGTCATTTCTTTTTGAGTGGTAGACATGGAGTACTCCAGGAATTAGCGGGCATACAGCTGCAGATGTTCGACCACGGGACCGAGCGCCAGCGCCGGTACGTAATTGAGCACGCCGACCAGCACCACCACGCCGACCAGGAGGCCGATGAACATCGGACCATGGGTGGGCATGGTGCCGGCGTTGGCGCCCAGGCGCTGCTTGCCGGCCAGCGAACCGGCCACCGCCAGGATCGGCACGATCACGGCAAAGCGGCCGAACCACATGGCCACCGCCAGCAGCGTGTTATAGAACGGCGTGTTGGCGGACAGGCCGGCAAACGCGCTGCCGTTGTTGTTGGCGGCGGAGCTGAGCGCATACAGGATCTCCGAGAAGCCGTGCGCACCGGGGTTGAGGATGCCGGCGCGGCCGGCGTCGGTCATCACCGCCAGCGCGGTACCGGCCAGGACCAGCGTGGGCGTGACTAGGATGGCGATCGACGTCATCTTCATCTCGTAGGCCTGGATTTTCTTGCCCAGGTATTCAGGCGTGCGGCCGATCATCAGGCCCGCGATGAACACGGCCAGGATGGCGAAGATCAGCATGCCGTACAGGCCGGAGCCCACGCCGCCGAAGATCACCTCGCCGAACTGCATCAGCACCATCGGGATCATGCCGCCGATCGGCGTGAACGAATCGTGCATGGCATTGACCGCACCGCACGACGCGGCGGTGGTCACGGCCGCAAACAGCGTGGACGCGCTGATGCCGAAGCGGGTCTCCTTGCCTTCCATGTTGCCGCCCGATTGCAGCGCGCTGGCTGCCTGGTCGATGTTGAGGGCCTGGAGCGCGGGATGGACCTGCTGCTCGGCGCCCATCACCGCCACGGTGGCGGCCACGAACAGGATGGTCATCGCGCCCAGCACGGCCCAGCCCTGGCGGCCATCGCCCACCATGCGGCCGAAAGCGAAGCACAGGCCGGCCGGGATCAGGAAGATGGCCAGCATCTGCGCGAAATTGGTCAGCGCGGTCGGATTTTCATATGGGTGGGACGAGTTGGCGTTGAAGAAACCGCCGCCGTTGGTGCCCAACATCTTGATCGCCTCCTGCGACGCCACCGGGCCCATGGCCAGGGTTTGCGTTTTGGTGGTGAGCGTTTCGGTGACCGGTTCGCCCTTGGCGTCTTTCAGCGGCTGGCCGTCGGCGCCCGTTTTGGGCTGGGTGTAGGTGACCGCGTCGATCAGCTGCACGTCCTTGTAGGCCGAAAAATTCTGGATCACGCCCTGCCCGGCCAGGAAAATGGCCAGCACCACGGACAGCGGCAGCAGCACGTACAGGGTCGAGCGCGTGACGTCGACCCAGAAATTACCGATCGACTTGACGGAACGCGACGAGAAACCGCGGATCAGCGCATAGCACACGGCGATGCCGGTGGCGGCCGAGAAGAAGTTCTGGCCGGTCAGCACCAGCATCTGGGTCAGATAGCTCATGGTCTGCTCGCCGCTGTAGCCCTGCCAGTTGGTGTTGGCGGCAAAGCTGACGGCGGTGTTGAAGGCCGAGTCGGGGCTGACATTGCCGAACCCCTGCGGGTTCAGCGGCAGGAATGCCTGCAGCCGTTGCAGGCCGTAGACTGCCAGGGTGCCGAGGGCGTTAAACGCCAGCAGCGCGATGGCGTAGGCTTTCCAGCCCTGGCCTTCCGGCTGGCCGTCCCGATTGGCGATGCCGGCGGCGCGGTACAACAGGCGTTCGAGCTTGCCCAGCCAGCCCATGCCCGGGACGGCGGGCGCATCGGCGTCGCCCACGCGGGCCAGCACCACGCCCAGCGGATACGCGAGCGCCAGCAGCACGGCCAGGAACGCGACCAGCAGAAGTATCGATTGCATGGTCATCACAGTTCCTCCGCCTTGAGCAGCGCCAGTACCAGGTACACCAGCAGGCCGGCGGCCGCGATGCTGCCGATCAGATAAAAGATGCTCATTGCTGGCCTCCCAGCTTGTCGCAACCGGCGGCCATCGCCCAGATCACGATGGCGAACGCCGCGATTGCACCTATAAACAGAAAATCCATCACACCCTCACAGGTCTTGTTTTGATAGGAATGAGGTTATCGGGAAGGGTCTAAAAGTTTTGTAAAGACTTGGCGGCGGGGTGTAAACAAACTGTAAACAAGG
>JBEVMD010000372.1:0-6260 GCA_040508835.1 Duganella sp.
CCTGCGCGGGCATGACGGCTTCGCTGCCAAGACGGTTTCACAGGTATAACGGCTTCGCAGACATGACGGCTCTGCAGCCAGCAGCTGCCGACACGCCGCTGCTGTCAACCTTGTCAGTTACGCTCAGGCCGCAGCGCGGCCCGCAGCAGCACCATCAGCGCCCCTTCGCCGCCTTCGGACGAACGCGCCTGGCAGAATGCCACCACTTCCTCTTTTTGTACCAGCCAGCTGTGCACCATCGATTTGAGCACCGGCTCCTGGCCGCGCGAGCCGAAGCCGCGGCCGTGGATCACGCACACGCAGCGGTGGTTGCGCATGGTCGAGCGGCGTAAAAAATCGCCGATGGCGTCGCGGGCCTGGTCGCGGCGCATGCCGTGTAAATCGAGCTCGTCCTGCACGGGCCAGTGGCCCTTGCGCAGCTTTTTCACCACGTCCGGCCCGACGCCCGGCGCGGCGTAGTTCAGGGCCGGGTCTTCTTCCAGGTAATGATCGACTTCAAACAGGTCCGACAGCGACTCGCGCAGCACGGCCGCGTCATCCTCGGCCTGGGTGAGCTTGCGCGCGGGCGCTTTTACCAAGCCCACCGTCTTCGGCAGGGCAGGGACGTGGCGGTTGGCCTCGGGCAGGCGCTTGACGCCGCCCAGTGCCGACTGGAAGATATTCGCTTCCACGACCTGCACTTGTTCCCGTTTGACGCGCTCCGCCTCGGCGGCGGCGCGCGCCTCGGTCTGCTCCCTGAGCTGCTTGCTCAGCGATTTCAGTTCCGAGAAGTCTTTCATGGCGCGCTTACTCCTGCGCTTCGAGGTAGCGCTGGGCATCCAGCGCGGCCATGCAGCCGGTGCCGGCGCTGGTGATGGCCTGGCGGTAGATATGGTCCTGCACGTCGCCGGCGGCAAACACGCCGGGAGCGGTGGTGGCGGTGGCCATGCCTTCGGTGCCCGAGCGGGTCTTGATGTAGCCGTTGTGCATGTCCAGCTGGCCTTCGAAGATGCCCGTGTTCGGCTTGTGGCCGATGGCCACGAACAGACCGTGCACGGCGATCTCGGAGACGGCGCCGTCGTCGGTCGACTGCAATTTCAGGCCCGTGACGCCGCCTTCGTTGCCCAGTACTTCCTGCAGCGTGTGGTTGTACTTGATCTCGATCTTGCCTTCGGCAACCTTGGCGTTCAGGCGGTCGATCAGGATCGCTTCGGCGCGGAACTTGTCGCGGCGGTGGATCAGCGTCACTTTATTGGCAATGTTCGACAGGTACAGCGCTTCTTCCACGGCCGTGTTGCCGCCGCCGATGACGGCCACTTCCTGGTTGCGATAGAAGAAACCGTCGCACGTGGCGCAGGCGGACACGCCGCGGCCCATGAATTCCTGCTCGGTCGGCAGGCCCAGGTACTGGGCCGACGCGCCCGTGGCAATGATCAGGGTGTCGCACGTGTACTCGTGGCTGTCGCCGAGCAGGCGGATCGGTTTTACGGACAGGAAGGTCGTGTGGATGTGGTCGAACACGATCTCGGTCTTGAAGCGTTCGGCGTGCTGCAGCAGGCGCTGCATCAGGTCCGGGCCTTGCACGCCCATCGGGTCGCCGGGCCAGTTTTCCACGTCGGTGGTGGTCATCAGCTGGCCGCCTTGCTCCACGCCGGTGACCAGCATCGGGTTCAGGTTGGCGCGGGCAGCGTAAACGGCGGCGCTGTAGCCGGCAGGGCCGGAGCCGAGTATCAAAACGCGGGCGTGTTTGGCAGTGATGGTCATGGCGGGCTTCTTCGTAGGTGTTGGATTAATCCGAAATGGGGGCAGCTGCAATGGAGGCAAGGGCGGGACGCCTATTGCATTCACGCAGGCAATACAAGATTATAGTGCAAGGACCAGAAGAGCATGAATCGTCAGGGCGGTTGTGCCCCGGATGCCTTAGAATAGCTACCTCTGAATCTTTCCTGTGCGATAACGTTGCAATACCCTATTACCTATGAGCAGTAAAAAAGTTCAGGAACGCACGCCCAAAGCTGGCGCTGCCTCGCGTGGCGGCGCCAGCGCCGGGGTCGCCTCGTCCGCCGGCTATACCCGCAAACCTACCGAACGCCAGCCGCTGCCCAACCGGCTGGTGCGGCTGCTGTCGGAAGCGCGCTGGCTCGCCATGGCCGTGCTCGGCCTGTATTTCGTGTTGATACTGGCCAGCTACAACAAGCTCGACCCCGGCTGGTCGCACGAAACGCTGGTGCCCAAGGTGACCAACCTGGGCGGGCGCGCCGGCGCCTGGCTGTCCGATCTGCTGCTGTACATCTTTGGCGTGTCCGCCTGGTGGTGGGCGCTGTGCGTGCTGCGCTTCGTGTGGAAAGGCTATCGCAACCTCACGCAAAAATTCGTGGTGGCCAAGGATGCCGAGCCCGAGCATGCCCAGGAGCCGCTGATCCGCGGCATCGGCTTCGTGCTGCTGTTTGCCGGCAGCGTGGGACTGGAATATCTGCGCCTGCGCGCCATTACCAGTCATGCCGAACTGCCGCGCGTGTCCGGCGGCGTGCTCGGTGAGCTGATCGGCCATTCGGCCCATGTCGCGTTCGGCTTTACGGGGGCCACCTTGCTGTTGTTGCTGTTGTTCGGCCTCGGCTTCAGCCTGTTCTTCCAGGTGTCGTGGCTGGCGCTGGCCGAACGGATCGGCTTTGCGGTCGAGTCTGGCATCGACTGGTTCATCCAGCGCTACCAGTACCGCGAAGACCGGCGCCAGGGCGAAGTGGCGGCCGTCAAGCGCGAGGAGACCGTGGTGATCGAGCGCGCCAAGCACGTGGAAAAACACCCTGTATCGGCGCCGCCCATCGTCAAGATCGAGCCGCAGGCGGTCACGGTGGTCAAGTCCGAGCGCATCGAGAAAGAACGCCAGGCCAGCCTGTTCCAGGACCTCAACGGCAATCCGCAACTGCCGACCCTGTCGCTGCTGGACGAGGCGCCCGAGGTGCAGGAAACCGTGCCGATCGAAACGCTGGAATTCACCAGCCGCCTGATCGAGAAAAAACTGTCCGACTTCGGCGTGGAAGCCAAGGTCGTGGCGGCGTATCCCGGCCCCGTGGTCACGCGCTATGAAATCGAACCGGCCACCGGCGTCAAGGGCAGCCAGATCGTCGGCCTGGCGCGCGACCTGGCCCGCTCGCTGTCGCTGACGTCGATCCGGGTCGTGGAAACCATCCCCGGCAAAAACTTCATGGCGCTGGAGCTGCCCAACGCCAAGCGCCAGATCGTGCGCCTGTCGGAAATCGTCGGCTCCAAGGTGTACAACGACAACCCGTCGCCATTGACGGTCGCGCTGGGCAAGGACATTGCCGGCAAGGCAGTCGTGGCCGACCTGGCCAAGATGCCGCACTTGCTGGTGGCCGGTACGACCGGCTCCGGTAAGTCGGTGGGCATCAACGCCACCATCCTGTCGCTGCTGTACAAGTCCGATCCGGCCGACGTGCGCATGATCCTGATCGATCCGAAGATGCTGGAGATGTCGGTGTACGAAGGCATCCCGCACCTGCTGGCGCCGGTGGTGACCGACATGCGCCAGGCCGGTCACGCCCTGAACTGGGCCGTCAACGAGATGGAGCGCCGCTACAAGCTGATGTCCAAGCTGGGCGTGCGCAACCTGGCCGGCTACAACGCAAAAATCGCGGAAGCGACAAAGCGCGAAGAACATATCCCGAATCCGTTCAGCCTGACGCCGGACTCGCCGGAACCGCTGGAAAAACTGCCGACCATTGTCATCATCATCGACGAGCTGGCCGACCTGATGATGGTCGTCGGCAAAAAGGTGGAAGAGCTGATCGCCCGTATCGCGCAAAAGGCGCGCGCGGCCGGCCTGCACCTGATTCTCGCCACGCAGCGCCCATCGGTCGACGTGATTACCGGCCTGATCAAGGCCAACATTCCGACCCGGATCGCGTTCCAGGTCTCGTCCAAGATCGACTCGCGCACCATTCTCGACCAGATGGGCGCGGAAACGCTGCTGGGCATGGGCGACATGCTGTACATGCCGCCCGGTACCGGCTTGCCGGTGCGGGTGCACGGCGCGTTCGTTTCCGATGAAGAGGTGCACCGCGTGGTGGCGCACCTGAAAACCACGGGCGAGCCGAACTACATCGAGGGCATCCTCGAGGGCGGCACGCTGGAAGGCGAGGGCGGCGCGGAAGGCGGCGCCGCAGGCGAGGCGGGCGGCGAAGCCGATCCGATGTACGACCAGGCCGTGCAGGTGGTGCTCAAGAACCGCCGGGCGTCGATCTCGCTGGTGCAGCGTCATTTGCGCATCGGCTACAACCGTGCAGCGCGTTTGCTGGAACAAATGGAAAATAGCGGCGTGGTCTCGGCCATGCAATCGAACGGCAACCGCGACATCCTGGTGCCGGCCGCCAGTGCAGAATAAGGAAACACTATGCGTTTAAAATTTTCGGCCACCTTGCTGGCGTTTGCCGGCGTCATGCTGGCCGGTGCAGTCCACGCCAGCGCGCTGGACCAGTTCAAATCGTTCGTGTCGTCCACCAAGGCTGCCAAGGGCGAGTTCACCCAGCGCCAGGTGAAGGCTGCCGGCAGCGAAAAATCGAAGCCCACGCCACCGTCGAGCGGCACCTTCCTGTTTGCCCGTCCGGGCAAGTTCATCTGGACGTACGCGAAACCGTACGAGCAGGTGCTGCAGGCCGACGGCGAGCAGCTGTTCGTCTACGACAAGGATCTGAATCAGGTCACCACCAAGAAGCTCGGTGACGCGCTCGGCTCGTCGCCTGCGGCCATCCTGTTCGGCAGCAACGACCTGGAAAAAAGTTTTACCCTGTCCGAAGCGGGCACGCGCGATGGCCTGGAATGGCTGAAGGCGGTCCCGAAAGCCAAGGATTCCAGCTTCGAGCAAATCACGATCGGCCTGCGCAACGGCTTGCCGGAAGCGATGGAGCTCAAGGATTCGTTCGGCCAGACGTCGGTGCTGGCGTTCAGCAAGATCGAAAAGAATCCGGCCTTGACCGCGACCAGCTTCAAGTTCGTCATGCCCAAGGGCGCGGACGTGTTCAATAACTAAGCATAGAATAACGCCATCCTCACCGACTTACCGTTGCAGGCCGCTCCGTCTCGCCCGCGTAGGCGGAATCCAATTTTGCCAGCGTCGCCGTGGCGCTCCTCAATTAGATTCCCGCCTGCGCGGGAATGACGTGCATGCTGCGCGGTTTCACTCCCACATCATGGCAGATTTATTCACCAACGAACCGCGCCAGCCCCTGGCTGAAGCGCTGCGGCCCAAGACGCTCGACGAAGTCATCGGCCAGCACCACCTGCTGGGGCCGGGCAAACCGCTGCGCCTGGCGTTCGAGTCGGGCCAGCCCCATTCCATGATCCTGTGGGGCCCGCCCGGCGTGGGCAAGACCACGCTGGCGCGGCTCACCGCCAATGCTTTCGACTGCGAGTTCATCGCGCTGTCGGCCGTGTTTTCCGGCGTCAAGGATATCCGCGCGGCCATGGAGCAGGCGCAGCAGAACCTGGTGCTGGGCAAGCACACGATCTTGTTCGTTGACGAGATCCACCGCTTCAACAAGTCGCAGCAGGATGCGCTGCTGCCGTACGCGGAATCGGGCCTGGTCACGCTGATCGGCGCCACCACGGAAAACCCGTCGTTCGAGGTGAACTCGGCGCTGCTGTCGCGCGCGCAAGTCTATGTCCTGAAATCGTTCGACGAGAACGAGCTGCGCGAACTGGTCGATAAAGCGCGCGCCAAGGTGCTGGCGCACCTGGAGTTTGCCGATGCCGCCATCGACACCCTGATCGGCTACGCGGACGGCGACGGCCGCCGCCTGCTCAACCTGCTCGAACAGACCAACATGGCCGCCAACGCGGCCAAGACCAACCAGATCACGCCGGCGTTCATCGAAAACGCATTGACGCTCAACGCGCGCCGGTTCGACAAGGGCGGCGACAATTTCTACGACCAGATCTCGGCGCTGCACAAGTCGGTGCGCGGCTCCAACCCGGACGCCGCGCTGTACTGGCTCACCCGCATGCTCGATGGCGGCGCGGACGCGCGCTACCTGTCGCGCCGCATCGTGCGCATGGCCTGGGAAGACATCGGCCTGGCCGACCCGCGCGCGCTGCAGATCGCGAACGACGCCGCCACCACCTACGAGCGCCTCGGTTCGCCCGAGGGCGAGCTGGCGCTGGGACAGGCCGTGGTCTACCTGGCGATTGCCGCCAAGAGCAATGCCGGCTACAACGCCTTCAACGCCGCCATGGCCTTTGTCCGCAAGGACAAGTCGCGCGAGGTG
>JBEVMD010000390.1:0-4609 GCA_040508835.1 Duganella sp.
TGCGGCAATTTGCTTGCTCGCCAGCCGCCGGCCCTTACTCACCAGCCGGCAGCCCTTAGCCATTAACCATCTAACGCCTTACTCCGTCGGCGGCACGTAACCCATGGCCGCATCGGCGCCGTCGCCGAAGAAGTGTTTTTCCATCTGCTGCGCCAGGTACTTGCGGGCGCGCAGGTCGGCCAGGTTCAGGCGGTTTTCGTTGACCAGCATGGTCTGGTGCTTCATCCATGCCTGCCACGCTTCTTTCGAGACCGATTCGTAGATTTTCTTGCCCATTTCGCCAGGAACAGGTGGAAAATCGAGGCCTTCGGCTTCCGTGTTGAGTTTGATGCATTGTACGGTGCGGGCCATCTGTGTTGCTCCTAAAATCGGTAAAACGACATTATAAAGACTTATTTATAAAGACTTAATCAGTACCTGGGATTTGCGCTGCCAGTTATACATGTGCTGGCGATCCTTCGGTAACGCATCCACCGTGGCTGGCACGAAGCCGCGTTTCTGGAACCAGTGCGACGTGCGCGTGGTCAGCACGAACAGCTTGTTGACGCCCAGCGCCCGCGCGCGGTTTTCCATGTGTTTGAGGATGCGCTCGCCGTCGCCCTGGGCCTGTACTTCCGGGTTCACCGTCAGGCATGCCATTTCGGCCATTTTTTGCTCGGGGAACGGATACAGCGCCGCGCAGCCGAAGATCACGCCATCGTGCTCGATGACCGAGAAATAATCGATTTCCCGCTCGATCAGCTCGCGGCCGCGCTTGACCAGCGTGCCGTCCGCTTCCAAGGGCTCGATCAGCTTGATGATGCCGCCCACGTCCTCGATGGTGGCCTTGCGCAGCGACTCGAGGTTTTCGTGCGAAATCATGGTGCCCACGCCATCGTGGGTGAACAGCTCGAGCAGGGCGGAGCCGTCCATCGCGAACGGCACGATGTGCGAGCGCTCCACGCCGTTGTCGCACGCCTTGATGCAGTGGCGCAGGTAGAATGCCGTGGCGTCGTCGAGGAAACCGGCATCGAGCACGGCTTCGGCCATGTGCGACGACAGTTCGCGGATTTCCGCGCCGCCGGCGTCGGTCATCATCGGCGTTTCGGTGATGAACACCAGTTTGTCGGCATGCAGGGCGATGGCCGCGCTGCACGCCACGTCTTCCATGGTGAGGTTGAACGCCTCGCCGGTGGGCGAGAAGCCCAGCGGGGAGAGCAGCACCAGGCCGTCCGATCCCAGGATCGAGTGGATGGTTTCGGCATCGACCTTGCGGGTAACGCCCGTCAGTTCCAGGTCCACGCCATCGATCACGCCCAGCGGACGGGCCGTAATAAAATTGCCGGAAATGATACGGATGGCCGCATTCGACATCGGCGTGTTGGGCAGCCCCTGGCTGAACGCAGCTTCGATATCGAGGCGCAGCTCGCCGGCGGCTTCCTTGGCGCACTCCATGGCAGCGATGTCGGTGATGCGCACGCCGTTGTGGAAGCGGCCCTCGACGTTACGCAGGGCCAGCTGTTCGGCCACCTGCGGGCGCGAGCCGTAGACCACGGTCACATTGATGTCGAGCGCATGCAGCAGCGACAGATCGTGGGCCAGCACCTGCAAGGCGCCGGCCGAAACCAGTTCACCGGGGAAGGCCACCACGAAGGTCTTGCCGCGGAAGGCGTGGATGTAGGGCGCGACTGAGCGCAGCCATTGGACGAATTGGGTAGGGTTTTCCATTACCCGCATTATAATTCGGTGCGCGAATTCCGCACCCTATACTTGTAAAAAACAATGTCAGAAGCCAGCAACAAGCCGAAAAGCCCCCAGAACACCCCCCGCGCCCCTCAGGACCGCCGTCCCCAGGCCCCTGCCAGCCCGTTTGCCGAGGCGTTGAAAGGCGTGGTCACCGTCAGGACGACGCCGGAGCCTGGCCAGGTTCCGGACCCGGCAGGGGCCCCGCGCGCCCAAAACAAGCCGCAACAGCGCGCGGCAACTGGCCACGACGGCCCTGGCAGCAGTGCAGTGCAACAGGCCCCTGCTGCCGGCAGCGGCGGCCAGGGTGCCCGTGCGCCGCAACAGCGTTCGGCCACGGGCAACGGTGGCCGGGGCAGGGGGGCGCCTGCCGGGCGTCCGGCCGCCAGTGCCGACGGCAAGCCTGCGCCGCGTGCGCGCCTGAAGCCCGAAGAGCAGGCCGCCCGCGAAGCGGCGCGCGCCGCCCGCGAGGACGAGCGCAATTTCCGCACGCCGCTGCCGCCGATCACGTTCCCGGAAGACTTGCCCGTCTCGGGCCGGCGTCACGAAATTGCCGCCGCCTTGCAGGCCAACCAGGTGATCATCGTCTCCGGCGAAACCGGTTCCGGCAAGACCACCCAGTTGCCCAAAATCTGCCTGGAACTGGGCCGCGGTCAAAAAGGGTTGATTGGCCATACGCAGCCGCGCCGGATTGCCGCATCGTCCACCGCCAAGCGCATTGCCGCCGAACTCAATTCGCCGCTGGGCGAGCACGTGGGCTTCAAGGTGCGTTTTGCCGATACCTTGCAAAAGGGCGCGTCGGTCAAGCTGATGACCGACGGTATCCTGCTGGCCGAAACCCAGACCGACCCGCTATTAAAGGCCTATGACACCATCATCATCGACGAGGCGCACGAACGCAGCCTGAACATCGATTTCCTGCTCGGCTACCTGAAGCAGCTGCTGCCGCGCCGTCCCGATTTAAAAATCATCATCACGTCGGCCACCATCGACGCCGACCGTTTCTCGCGCCACTTCGGCACGCCAGAGAAGCCCGCGCCGGTGATCGAGGTGTCGGGCCGGTTGTACGCGGTGGAAGTGCGGTACCGGCCGATCGACAGCGATGTGCCCAACAAGGCCAACCCGGGCGGCAATGCTGCAGCGATTGCCAACGCCGAAGGCAAGGGACAACGCACGGCTGCCGCGCGCGAAAAGCGCGATTTGATGGATGCGGTGGTCGATGCGGTGGACGAACTGGCCCGGCTTGGTTCCGGCGACGTGCTGGTGTTTTTGCCCGGCGAGCGCGAAATCCGCGACACGGCCGAAGCGCTGCGCAAGCACCATCCGCCGCACGTGGAAATCCTGCCGCTGTTCGCCCGCCTGTCAGCCGAAGAACAGGAGCGCGTCTTCAAGGTGAGCAATGCGCGGCGTATCGTGCTGGCCACCAACGTGGCGGAAACCTCGCTGACCGTGCCCGGCATCCGCTACGTGGTCGATGCGGGGCTGGCGCGCGTAAAACGCTATAGCTACCGCAACAAGGTCGAGCAGTTGCAGATCGAGCCGATTGCGCAGTCGGCCGCCAACCAGCGCGCCGGCCGTTGCGGCCGGGTCGCGGACGGCGTGTGTATCCGCCTGTACGACGAGCAGGATTACCTGCTGCGCCCGAAATTTACCGAGCCCGAAATTCTGCGCTCGTCGCTGGCATCCGTCATCCTGCGCATGAAGTCGCTGCATTTGACGGACGTGGAGAGCTTCCCGTTCATCGAGCCGCCGCTGGCGCGCGCGATTGCCGACGGCTACCAGCTGCTGCAGGAGCTGGGCGCCGTCGACGAATACAACCAGCTGACGCCGCTGGGCCAGAAGCTGGCCAAGCTGCCGCTCGACCCGCGCGTGGGCCGCATGATCCTCGCCGCGCTCGACAACGTGTGCCTGAGCGAAGTGCTGATCATCGCGTCCGCGCTGTCGGTACAGGACCCGCGCGACCGCCCGATGGAACACCAGCAGGCGGCCGACGAAGCGCATAAAAAATTTGCCGACGAAAAGTCCGAATTCCTCAGCTACATCAAGATCTGGAAGTGGTTCGAGAACGCCATCGAACACAAGAAGACCAACCGCCAGCTGATGGACAACTGCCGGACCAACTTCCTGTCGCAGCTGCGCCTGCGCGAATGGCGCGACGTCCACTCGCAGCTGCTCACGCTGGTCAAGGAGCAGGGCTGGCGCATCAACGAACTGCCGGCCACGTACGAAAACCTGCACCTGGCCTTGCTGACCGGTTTGCTCGGCAATATCGGCTTCAAGAGCGAGGACGAGCCGGGCGCGGGGTACCTTGGCGCGCGCGGCATCAAGTTCCATATCTGGCCCGGATCGTCGCTGCTGAAAAAGCCGGGCAAGTGGATCATGGCGGCCGAGCTGGTCGATACCACGCGCCTGTACGCGCGCTGCGTGGCCCGTATCGAACCGGAGTGGCTGGAAAAGGTGGGCAGCCATCTGCTGAAAAAATCGTGGGGCGAGCCGCGCTGGGAAAAGCGCTCGGCGCAGGTGACTGCGTCCGAGCGTGCCACGCTGCACGGGCTGGTCGTGTACAGCCAGCGCCGCATCAACTACGGCGCCTTCAATCCGGTGGAAGCGCGCGAAATCTTCATCCGCGATGCGCTGGTCGGCGGGGATTTTGACACGCGCGCACCGTTCTTTGCCCACAACCACAAGCTGATCAAGGAAATCGAAAACCTCGAACACAAGTCGCGCCGCCTGGACGTGCTGGCGGACGACGAACTGATCGCGGCCTTCTACGACAAGCTGATTCCGGCCGACGTGGTCAACGGCGCCGGCTTCGAGAAGTGGCACAAGGACGTCACGGCCAAGGAGCCGAAGCTGCTGTTCCTGAATCGTGATGAATTGATGCGCC
>JBEVMD010000395.1:0-9469 GCA_040508835.1 Duganella sp.
GAAGGAATACGAGATGGAAGTGGTCCGCGACACCGCGGACAACTGCATCATCATCTGCTCGATCGAAAACATCGACCCGATGGGCGTCCACACAGGCGATTCGATCACTGTCGCGCCAGCCCTGACGCTGACCGACAAGGAATACCAGATCATGCGCAACGCCTCGATCGCGGTTCTGCGCGAGATCGGCGTTGAAACGGGCGGTTCGAACGTGCAGTTCGCCGTCAACCCGCAAACCGGCCGCATGGTCGTGATCGAGATGAACCCGCGCGTATCGCGCAGCTCGGCGCTTGCGTCGAAAGCCACCGGCTTCCCGATCGCCAAGGTGGCGGCCAAGCTGGCCGTGGGCTTTACGCTCGACGAACTGCGCAACGAGATCACCGGCGGCGCCACGCCAGCGTCGTTCGAGCCATCGATCGACTACGTGGTCACCAAGATTCCGCGCTTCACGTTCGAGAAATTCCCGACTGCCGACCACCACCTGACGACGCAAATGAAATCGGTCGGTGAAGTGATGGCCATCGGCCGCACGTTCCAGGAATCGTTCCAGAAGGCCCTGCGCGGCCTGGAAGTGGGCGTCGATGGCCTGAACGAAAAAACCAAGGACCGCGAGAAGATCGAAGAGGAACTGGGCGAGCCGGGTCCCGAGCGGATCTGGTACGTGGGCGACGCGTTTGCCCAGGGCTTCACGCTGGACGAAGTGCACAATCTGACCAGAATCGATCCGTGGTTCCTGATCCAGATCAAGGAGATCGTGGACATCGAGCTGTGGCTCGACACCCAGAAGCTCGAGCTGCTGGACAAGCCCACGCTGTACAAGCTCAAACAGAAGGGCTTCTCGGACCGCCGCCTGGCCTTCCTGCTGCAGACCGACGCCAAGGCCGTGCGCGCACGCCGCCACGAACTGGCGATCCGTCCCGTGTACAAGCGCGTGGACACCTGCGCCGCAGAATTTGCCACCAATACCGCGTACATGTACTCGACGTACGACGAAGAGTGCGAGTCCAACCCGACCGACAAGAAAAAAATCATGGTGCTGGGCGGTGGCCCGAACCGTATCGGCCAGGGGATCGAATTCGACTACTGCTGCGTACATGCGGCGCTGGCGATGCGCGAAGATGGCTACGAGACCATCATGGTCAACTGCAACCCGGAAACCGTGTCCACCGACTACGACACGTCCGACCGTCTGTATTTTGAATCGCTGACGCTGGAAGACGTGCTGGAAATCGTGGAACTGGAAAAACCGGTGGGCGTGATCGTCCAGTACGGCGGCCAGACCCCGTTGAAACTGGCGCTGGACCTGGAAGCCAATGGCGTGCCGATCGTCGGCACGTCGCCCGACATGATCGACGCCGCCGAAGACCGCGAGCGTTTCCAGCAGCTGCTGCACAAGCTGGACCTGCGCCAGCCGCCTAACCGCACCGCCCGCACCGAAGCCGACGCTTTGGCGCTGGCCCAGGAAATCGGCTATCCGCTGGTGGTGCGTCCTTCGTACGTGCTGGGCGGCCGCGCCATGGAAATCGTCCACGAGCAGCGTGACCTTGAGCGCTACATGCGCGAAGCGGTCAAGGTGTCGCACGATTCGCCGGTGCTGCTCGACCGCTTCCTGAACGACGCCATCGAGTGCGACGTCGATTGCATCAGCGACGGCGAAACCACGTTTATCGGCGGCGTGATGGAACACATCGAGCAAGCTGGCGTGCACTCGGGCGACTCGGCGTGCTCGCTGCCGCCGTACTCGCTGGCGCAGGACACCATCGACGAACTGAAACGCCAGACCG
Organism: Duganella sp.; assembly: GCA_040508835.1. Taxonomy (GTDB): domain Bacteria; phylum Pseudomonadota; class Gammaproteobacteria; order Burkholderiales; family Burkholderiaceae_D; genus Rugamonas. Next base: position 1,785 of record JBEVMD010000395.1, read on the forward strand.
CGCTGATGGCCAAGGGCCTCAACGTCGTCGGCCTGATGAACGTGCAGTTCGCGATCCAGAAGCAGGACGTGGACGGCGTACAGCAGGACGTGGTGTATGTGCTGGAAGTGAACCCGCGCGCCTCGCGCACGGTGCCGTTCGTGTCCAAGGCGACCGGCCTGCAGCTGGCCAAGATCGCCGCCCGCTGCATGGTGGGCCAGACGCTGGCCGAGCAGGGCGTGACCGAAGAAGTGGTGCCGCCGTATTACAGCGTGAAAGAAGCCGTGTTCCCGTTCGTGAAATTCCCGGGCGTGGACACCATCCTCGGACCGGAAATGAAGTCGACCGGTGAAGTCATGGGCGTCGGCAAGACCTTCGGCGAAGCGTTCGTCAAGTCGCAGCTGGGCGCGGGCGTGAAACTGCCGAAAACCGGCAAGGTATTCCTGTCGGTGAAATCGTCCGACAAGCCGCGCGCCGTGAAAGTGGCGCGCGACCTGGTGGAATCGGGCTTCACGCTGGTGGCCACGAAGGGCACCGCAGCCGTGATCTCGGCGGCCGGCATTCCCGTGACCGCCGTCAACAAGGTGGCCGAAGGCCGTCCGCACATCGTGGACATGATCAAGAACCACGAGATCGTCCTGGTGATCAACACGGTCGAGGAAAAACGCAGCGCCATTACCGACTCGCGCGCGATCCGCACGTCGTCGCTGGCGTCGCGCGTGACCACGTACACGACCATTGCCGGCGCCGAGGCGGCAGTGGAAGGCATCCGTCATCTCGACGAATTGCAAGTGTACGATTTACAAGGGCTGCATAAAACCTTACACTAAAGGTTATCGGTAACCCCGACGCAGGATCCAATTAACCACAGAGCTCACGCTGCAGTTGGCGTGGCCTCTGTGGTTTTCCATTGTAAAAACAGAGTAAACGTATATGACTTCAGTTCCACTTACCAAGTTCGGCGCAGAGCTCCTCAAAGAAGAGCTGCACCAGTTGAAGACCAAAGAACGCCGTATCGTGATCGACGCGATTGCCGAAGCGCGTTCGCACGGCGACCTGTCGGAAAACGCCGAGTACGACGCCGCCAAGGAGCGCCAGGCGTTTGTGGAAGGCCGTATCGCCGAACTCGAAGGCAAGCTCAGTGCTGCCCAGATCATCGACCCGACCACGCTCGACGCCGAGGGGCGCGTGGTGTTCGCGTCCACCGTCGACCTGGAAGACCTGGAAACGGGCGCCAAGGTCACGTACCAGATCGTCGGCCTCGACGAAGCCGACCTCAAATTGAGCAAGGTATCGGTGACGTCGCCGATCGCCCGCGCGCTGATCGGCAAGTCCGCCGGCGACGTGGTGGAAGTGCAGGCGCCGTCCGGCCCGCGCGAATACGAAATCCTGGAAGTGCGTTACATCTGATGCTATTAGCGCGTACCCGTTTGCTGGTTGCCACGCTGTGGGCCGGCAGCCTGTGGGGCATCGGCTATATTGCCGCGCCCACGCTGTTTGCCACGCTGACCGACCGCGTGCTGGCTGGCACCATCGCCGGCAGCCTGTTCAATACCCAGGCCTGGGTGTCGATCGCGTGCGGCGTGGCCATGTTGTTGCTGCTGTGGATCACCAAGCCTGGTACCGAGGGTATTTTTGCCGGTCCGGCCGTCAACATGGCGGCCAAGGGACGGCGCACGGTGATGATCATCGTGGTGCTAATGCTGGCGGGAACGCTGGTATCGCACTTCGGGCTGCAGCCGATGATGGCCGAGCTGCGCGCGGGAGCGGGTCCCGGGGGCGTGATGGCGTCGGCTGCCAAGAACGAATTCGGCATCCTGCACGGCATTTCCAGCGTGATCTACCTGGTGCAAAGCCTGCTCGCTGCGTGGCTGGTGGTGCGGCAGTAAAGATTGTTGGCGCCGGATCCGTCATTCCCGCGCACGCGGGGATGACGGATTGACGGTTGCCGGGTAAGACAAAAATTACTTCGAACCGAGCGCGCTTTTCTTGGTCGATTTCTGTTGTGGCTTGGCGCGCTTGATGTTGCCGCCCTGGGTCACGCGTTCATTCCCCTTCAGCAATACCTTGGTCACCGACGGACGCTTGGTGCCGCTTGGGCTGGGCTTGACGATGGTCACTTCGCGCAGGCCTTTGCCGGACGTCGAACGTTCCTTGGTGGTTTCCACTTTCGGGCGGTACAGCACGAACAGCTTGCCGATGTGCTGCACCGGCGCCGCTTCCAGTTCAGCGCAGATGGTGTCGTACATGGCAACGCGTGCCTCGCGGTCGTCACCGAACACGCGAACCTTGATCAGTCCGTGCGAAGCGAGGCCCAGGGAAATTTCCTTGAGGACGTTGGGGGTCAGTCCCGCTTCGCCGATCAGGACGATGGGCTTGAGCGCGTGAGCTTCGGCGCGCAGGGCACTGCGCTCAACGGGGGTAAGTTTTATCATAATAAATAATTTCTGGTAGTTCTCTTAAAGGCAGTATTCTACGCGAATGGCAAAGAACAAATTAAACAAAAACTGGATTCACGACCACATTAACGATCCGTACGTGAAATTGGCCCAGAAGGAAGGCTACCGCGCGCGCGCAGCTTTCAAGCTCAAAGAGATCGATGAAGAGGAAAAGCTGGTCAAGCCGGGGCAGGTCATTGTCGACCTCGGCTGTACGCCCGGCAGTTGGGCGCAGTACCTGCGCCGCAAGCTGGCCGGCAAGGAGGGCGGCGGCGTCAACGGCACGCTGATCGGCCTCGACATGCTGCCGATGATGCCGGTGGCCGACTTTAACTTCATCCAGGGCGACTTCCGCGAAGTGGAAGTATTGCAACAGCTGGAAGCCGTGCTGCAAGGGAAAAAGGTCGACCTGGTGCTGTCCGACATGGCGCCCAACCTCTCCGGCATTGCCGACAGCGATGCCGCGCGCATGGAACACCTGATCGATCTGGCCATCGAATTTTCGCAGGCGCACATGAAACCTGGCGGCTCGCTGCTGGTCAAATGTTTTAAAGACATGGGTTTTAACGATATCGTGCTGAAATTCCGGCGCGAATTTAAAACCGTGATCCAGAAAAAACCCAAGGCCAGCCGCGACAAATCGTCCGAGATTTTCCTGCTCGGCCGCGGCCTGAAGAATCCGACCGACGGCATGGCTTCGGCGGTGCCTTACGAAATCGACGACTTTCAGCCATGAACGGCGCAGATAAGCCTTGATATTTGTGCAGCAGACCGCATATGGAACCAGGTGGAGCACTTTTATCTTGATCGGTCGTCAATTTTGGTCCAATAATGTGTGCTCGCGCCGGGTTTGCGCCCGGTAGAGGAGTGGGCTTCTGGCACCGCCTGCTTATTGCGAGTAAAATCGGGTTTCTAGCTATAGGTTAAGTGATGCGCCCTGCATCCAAGGAGTTTTCGTGAATAACATGTTTTCCAAATCAGCCATCTGGGTAGTCGTGGTACTGCTCCTGCTCATGCTGTACAAGCAGTTTGATAGCCATGGCGTTGCAGGCGGCGCCAGACCTATTGCTTACTCCGAGCTGCTCGATGCCGTGAAGTCCAAGAACATCAAGGAAGTCGTGATCGAGGGCTCCAACATCACGGCCGTTCGCAGCGACGACACCAAGGTCCGCACCACGGCCACCATTCTCGATCGCGGTCTGATCGGCGACCTGCGCGACAACGGCGTGAAATTCGACGTCAAACCGCCGGAAGAGCCATCGTTCCTGCAGCAAGTCTTCGTCTCGTGGTTCCCGATGCTGCTGTTGATCGGCGTGTGGATTTTCTTCATGCGTCAAATGCAGGGCGGCGGCAAGGGCGGCGCGTTCTCCTTCGGCAAGTCGAAGGCCCGCATGCTCGACGACAGCAATAACACCGTCACCTTTGCCGATGTCGCCGGTTGCGACGAAGCGAAAGAAGAAGTCACGGAAATCGTCGACTTCCTCAGGGACCCGAGCAAGTTCCAGAAGCTGGGCGGCCGTATCCCGCGTGGCGTGCTGATGGTCGGTCCTCCCGGTACCGGTAAAACCCTGCTGGCCCGCGCCATTGCCGGCGAAGCCAAGGTGCCGTTCTTCTCGATCTCCGGTTCGGACTTCGTCGAGATGTTCGTCGGTGTGGGGGCATCGCGCGTGCGCGACATGTTCGAGAACGCCAAAAAGCATTCGCCGTGCATCATCTTTATCGACGAGATCGACGCGGTCGGCCGTCACCGTGGCGCCGGCATGGGCGGCGGTAACGACGAACGCGAACAGACCCTCAACCAGCTGCTGGTCGAGATGGACGGTTTCGAAGCCCAATCCGGCGTGATCGTGATTGCTGCGACCAACCGTGCCGACGTGCTCGATAAAGCGCTGCTGCGTCCGGGCCGTTTCGACCGCCAAGTGTCGGTGGGCCTGCCGGACATCCGCGGCCGCGAACAAATCCTCAACGTGCACATGCGTAAAGTGCCTATCGGCACCGACGTCAAGGCCGACATCCTGGCCCGCGGCACGCCTGGCTTCTCGGGCGCCGACCTGGCCAACCTGGTCAACGAGGCTGCGCTGTTTGCCGCCCGCCGCGCCAAGCGCCTGGTGGACATGGCCGACTTCGAAGATGCGAAAGACAAGATCTTCATGGGTCCGGAACGCAAGTCGATGGTCATCCGCGAGGAAGAGCGCCGCAACACCGCATACCACGAGTCCGGTCACGCCGTGGTGGCCAAGCTGCTGCCAAAAGCCGATCCGGTCCACAAGGTGACGATCATGCCGCGTGGCTGGGCCCTGGGCCTGACCTGGCAGCTGCCGGAACACGACCGCATCTCGGGCTACAAGGACAAGATGCTGGAAGAAATTTCCATCCTGTTCGGCGGCCGTATTGCCGAAGAAATCTTCGTCGGCCAGATGTCCACCGGCGCGTCGAACGACTTCCAGCGCGCCACCAAGCTGGCCCGCTCGATGGTGACCAAGTTCGGCATGTCCGATTCGCTGGGCGTGATGGTGTACGAGGATGAACAGAACGACGGCTTCATGGGTGGCAGCAACAAGACCATCTCGGAAGCGACCCAGCAAAAGGTCGATGCGGAAATTCGCAACATCCTCGATCAGCAATATGCGCTGGCCCGTCAGCTGCTGTCGGACAACCGTGAAAAAGTGGAAGTCATGACCAAGGCGCTGCTCGACTGGGAAACCATCGACGCCGACCAGATCAACGACATCATGGCTGGCCTGGAACCGCGTCCGCCAAAACCGGGCGTGACCATCCGCAAGCATCCGCCTAGCGATGGCGGTTCGGGCGTGTCGCCGACCGTGACCGCACCCGCGTAAGCGACCGGTCGACACGAAGTACTCGAAGGGGTGAGGAGCGATCCTCGCCCTTTTTTATTTTCAGCTTTTTATTTTCAGCTTCATGCGATCTACTCTCCAGTTTGGCCGTTTCAATTATGCACTGCATGGCGCCGGCTTCCGGCCGCGCGTCATGGGCATCCTTAACGTCACGCCCGATTCGTTTTCCGATGGCGGCAGTTACCAGTCGCTCGAATTTGCGTTGTCGCACGCCGAGGAAATGATCGAGGACGGCGTCGACATCATCGACGTGGGCGGCGAATCCACGCGGCCCGGCTCGCCGGCCGTGTCGCTCGAAGACGAGCTGCGGCGCGTGATGCCGGTGCTGTATGCCGTACGCGATCTCGGGCCCGCCATTTCCGTTGATACCTACAAGCCGCAGGTGATGCGCGAAGCCATCATTGCCGGCGTGGACATGATCAACGACATCAACGGCTTCCGCGCGCCGGGCGCCATCGAGGCCGTGCAGGACAGCGACTGCGCGCTGTGCATCATGCACATGCAATCCGACCCGCAGCATATGCAGTTGTCGCCCAGTTATACCGACGTGGTGGACGACGTCGTCGCTTTCCTGCGCGAGCGGATCGACGCCTTGATTGGCGCCGGGATTGATCCGCGTCGACTGTGCATCGATCCCGGCTTTGGCTTCGGGAAGACGGTGGAGCATAATTATGCACTGCTCAGGGCCACGGGCCGCCTGATCGCCGAACTCGATATGCCGTTGCTGGCAGGCCTGTCGCGCAAGTCGATGATCGGCGCCATCACCGGCAAGCCGGTCGAGCGGCGCGCGGCCGGCAGCGTAGGCGGCGCGCTGGCGGCGGTAGCGCAGGGCGCCTTGATCGTGCGCGTGCACGACGTGGCCGACACGGTGGATGCCCTCAAGGTGTGGCAGGCAGCACAGTAATAACGCGTTTCAAACACGACCAACGACGAAAAGAGCACAACATGGCACGACAATATTTTGGCACCGACGGTATCCGCGGCCTGGTGGGCGTTTCGCCCATCACGCCCGACTTCGTGATGCGCCTCGGCTACGCGGCCGGCAAGGTGCTGGCCGCAAAAGTTACCAATGCACGCACCGACGGCAAGCGCCCGACGGTCCTGATCGGCAAGGACACGCGCATCTCCGGCTATATGCTGGAAGCCGCGCTGGAAGCGGGCCTGGCAGCGGCGGGCGTCGACGTCATGCTGGCCGGACCGATGCCCACGCCCGCCATCGCCTACCTGACGCGCGCGCTGCGCCTGTCGGCCGGCGTGGTGATCTCGGCGTCGCACAACCCGTTCCAGGACAATGGCATCAAGTTCTTTTCGGAGCAGGGCACCAAGCTGCCCGACGCGGTGGAACTGGAAATCGAAGCTGCCCTCGCGCATCCGATGGAATGCGTGCCCTCGGAAAAACTGGGCCGCGCCAAGCGCCTCGACGATGCCCAGGGTCGCTACATCGAATTTTGCAAGAGTACCTTCCCCAACGAACTCGACCTGCGCGGCCTGAAGGTCGTGGTCGATTGCGCCCATGGCGCCGCCTACAACATCGCGCCTTTCGTGTTCCATGAACTGGGCGCGGAAGTGATCGCCATCGGCAACAAGCCGGACGGCTTCAACATCAATGACGGCTACGGCGCCACAGCGCCCGAGGCAATGGCCGCCGCCGTGCGCGCCAACGGCGCCGACCTCGGCATCGCACTCGACGGCGACGCCGATCGCCTGATCATGTGCGACGCCAACGGCCGTCTCTACAACGGCGACGAGCTGCTGTACCTGATGGTGGTCGATCGCCTGGCCACCGGCCCGGTGGCTGGCGCAGTCGGCACGCTGATGACCAATATGGCGGTGGAAGTTGCGATCAAACAAAAAGGCGTGGGTTTTGCGCGCGCCAAGGTGGGCGACCGCTACGTGCTGGAAGTGATGCAGGAAAAAGGCTGGAACCTGGGCGGCGAAGGCTCGGGCCACCTGCTGTGCCTGGACAAGCACACGACCGGCGACGGCATCATCTCCGCGCTGCAGGTGCTGTCGGCGCTGAAGCGCTCGGGCCAGTCGCTGGACCAGGCCACGGCCGAGCTGGTGCTGTTCCCGCAAACGCTGATCAACGTGCGCGTGACACCCGGGTTCGACTGGACCAAGAATGCCGCCATGGTGGCCGAAAAAGAGCAGGTCGAGCGCGAACTGGGCGATACCGGCCGCGTACTGATCCGCGCCTCGGGCACCGAGCCGCTGATCCGCGTCATGGTCGAAGCCCGCAATGCCGACGACGCGCGGTCGATGGCGCAGCGTATTGCCGACAAAATGGACGCCAAGCTGGCTGCGTGAATTTAATTATGAAAGAGTCCAGGCCTGTCCATTGACGCAAGGCGTGGCGGGAGTTAGAATGCTGTCTTCGGAGTGTAGCGCAGCCCGGTAGCGCACCTGGTTT
>JBEVMD010000444.1:0-8365 GCA_040508835.1 Duganella sp.
CGATCATGCCGCGACGCCAACGGCTTTCGATGCGTAAAAGCAACACATGACGAAGTCGTGAGAATCCGCGTATTTTTGCGGGGCATGACGATGCTATAGTTTCCGTACGGCGACAATGCAACCTGATATGTAGTGATGTTTAACTATTGCGATCCCTGAATGCGCAGCGGCGTGAGGGGGCGGGGGGCGCAATGTCATGGTGAATCCACTGACGGGGAATACCTATGAAACATGGCATCAAAAAATTCACAGCAGCGACAATGATGGCTGGCCTGGGCCTGGCCGCCTGGAGCCCGGCAACACATGCGTGCTCGGCGATGCCCTATATGGCGTCGGTGTGCGTGATGGCCGTCTCGACCCCCGGCTATACCAACGGCTTCGGCAACGGCACTTATATGCTGGCAGCGGGCCAGACCCTGGGCATGCAGCAGTATGCGGCCATGTTCGCCTTGCTTGGCACAACTTACGGCAGCAATGGCCCGAACACGTTCAAACTGCCCGATCTGCGCGGCAGGGTCGTCGTCGGCTACGACAACACCACCGGCGCCTCGCCGGTGGGTACCAGTGCCGGGGCGGCGACGGTCACGCTGTCCGTGGCCCAGCTGCCTTCCCACACGGTGCAGCTCGCGAATGTCGTCGTGCCGGTCGCCGGCATCACCGCCACGACCACGTTAAGCGGACTGGCCGCGACGGCCAACCTGTCGAATCTGACCCTGACCGGCGCGGCAACCGGTCTGCGGATCAATGCGGCGTCCGCGAACAGCACGACCGGCGGCAATCCCGATAATGCTTACCTGGGCAAAGGCCCGGGATCGCAAGGGTATGTGTACACGTCCCAGGCTCCGAATGTGCAGCTTAACGAAGGCAGCATTACCGGGACCTTGACGCATGTGCTGGGACCCAATATCACCGCACCGGTCAACTTCGGCACGGGCGGTGGCGCAACGACGACGCTGGCCGGCAATCTGACGTTCAATGCCACCAGCGCAGCGGTCGGCGGCGGTATGCCCGTATCGACCATGCAGCCCTATTTGGTCTTGCCATATTTCATCGCCATGATCGGTGAATTTCCTACACAAAATTAATGTCTTGTTTGGCAGCCGCGCCGGACAGGCGCCGCTGTATTGACGGCGATCGCCGGGGTTTTCAGGAATTTATTGTGCGTATTTTCGTAATGGGTGTCTCCCTGCTGCTTGCTTTATCGGTGCAGGCGCAGCCGACGTCGAGCTTGACCCGGGAGCTGGCGCCAGCACAGCAGTCGCTGGCCAGGCTCGACTACCAGACGGCGCACCGCGAATACAGCCGGTTTGCACGCAGCAATCCCTTGGCGCAATTTACGCTCGGCATGTTCGAGCGCGAAGGCTGGGGCCGTCCTGTCAATGCAGTTGCCGCCTGCGGCTGGTTCGAGAAGGCGGCAGCGCGCAACATACCAGCGGCGCAGCAATTTTTTGGCGACTGCCTGGCGCAGGGCACCGGCCGGCCCGTCGATGGGCCGGCGGCCGTGTACTGGTATCGCAAGGCCGGAGCGGCCGGCATCGCTCCCGCCTTGTGCTCGGCGGGCGACCTCATGATTTCTGGCGAACGCGTGCCGCAGGATGTCCAGCAAGGGCTGGCGCTGTGCACGTCCGCTGCGCAGGCCGAGTCGCCGCGCGCGATGCTGCACTTGGGCGACCTGTACAGCAACGGCGGTGCGGTGCCGGCCGATCTGCCGCTGGCGCGCTACTGGTACGACCAGGCAGCGCAGCGCCATGATCACGAGGCGCAGTTCCGCCTCGGGATCATGCTCAGCGAAGGGCAGGGCGGAGACGCCGAGCCGCTGAAGGCGCGCTTCTGGCTCGAGCATGCCGCCATGGAAGGCTATGCGCCGGCCTACCTGCCGACCGCCATTCTGTATGCCAATGCCGCGCCCGACGCGGCCACCGGCGCGCTCACGCCGCAGGACCTGGCAAAAGTTCATATGTGGAATAGCGCCGCCCGGGCCAGCGCCAGCAATCCTGCCCAGCTGGCGGAAATCGACCGTATCGACCAGCTGGTGGCGACCGTGATGCCGCCGCAGTGGCGCCCGGAACTCGATCGCCAGGTCGCGGCGCACCTGGCAAAATTTTCCCCCGCAGCCGCAGCCGCAGCAGCAGGGCCTGCGCCGCAGTCGCCGCCAGGGCTGACGCGATAACCGTCGTCCAGGCCACCGAGTCACTTTCAATATCTTTCATCGAGGTACAACCATGCATGCCACTCTCAACCGTATTTTTCGCCTGATCTGGAGTCATGCAGCCCAGACCTGGGTCGTGGTGTCCGAAAATACGCGCGGGCGCGGCAAACGCGCCAGCCGCAAGCTGCTGCTTGGCGCCGCAGCGCTGGCGGCAGCGCAATTGGCCCAGGCCGGGCCGACCGGGGGGCAGGTGACGGCAGGCGCCGGCACCATCGGCCAGGCCGGCAACACAACCACTGTCACCCAGGGCAGCCAGAACCTGTCGCTGTTGTGGCAAAACTTCAATACCAGCGCGGGCGAGACGGTCAACTTCGTGCAGCCGTCGGCCAGCGCCATCGCCGTCAACCGCGTCACCGGCGCCAATCCCACCGAGTTCCTGGGCCGGCTCAACGCCAATGGCCAGGTGTATGTGATCAATCCGAATGGCGTGCTGTTCGGCGCGGGCGCGCAAGTGAACGTGGGCGGGCTGGTGGCGTCCACGCTCGATGTCGCGGACGGTGCGCTGGGCGGTGCGTTGCGCACGTTCAGCGGCAACGGCCAGGGCAGCGTCATCAACCAGGGCAGCATCACGGCGGCGCCGGGCGGCTACGTGGCGTTCCTCGGCAACAAGGTGAACAACCAGGGCACGATCAGTGCGCCGTCGGGAACGGTGGCGCTGGGCGCCGGCAGCGCGGTCACGCTGTCGTTTGCCGGTAACAGCCTGGTGAACATGGAGGTGGCGCGCAGCACGCTCGACAACCTGGCCGAGAACGGCGGCTTGATCCGCGCCGACGGCGGCGCCGTGCTGTTGAGCGCCGGCGCCAGGGATGCCGTGCTGGCCAGCGTGGTCAATAACACCGGCGTCATCGAGGCGCGCAGCGTGCAGCAGGTCGGCGGCGTGATCGTGCTCGGTGGCGGCCAGCAGAGCACGGTGGCCAACAGCGGCACGCTCGATGCGTCGGGCCTGGCGGCGGGCCAGCACGGCGGCACCGTGCACGTGCTCGGTGACGAGGTCGGCCTAGCGGCCGGCAGCAAGATCGTCGTGGCCGGCGATGCCGGTGGCGGCACGGCCCTGGTCGGCGGCAATTTCCTTGGCAGCGGCCCGCAGCGCAATGCCAGCAACACCACGGTGGCCGGCGGCGCCACCATCGACGCCGACGCCCTGGGCAGCGGGACAGGCGGCAAGGTGGCGGTGTGGTCGGACGGCGCCACGCAATTTGCCGGCGCCATCACGGCGCGCGGCGGCCAGCGCGGCGGCGACGGCGGCCAGGTGGAAACGTCCGGCAAGCACCTGACCATACGCGGCGGCACCGTGGACACCCGGGCGCCGCTTGGCCACACGGGCGAGTGGCTGCTCGATCCGCAGGATTTCGTCATCGGCGGATACGCACCAGGCCACTACGATATCACTTCCGACGATCTTTCTATGGCGCTGGAGCAGAACGATGTCACCATCAAGACCGGCGCCACCGCCACGTGCAGCGGCGCCACCTGCACCGCCGGTCAGTCCGGCGCTGGCGATATCTTCGTGGGCGATGGCACCTGGGTGAGCTGGGGCAGCGGTAACACCTTGACGCTGAGCGCGTATCGCAATATCGAATTACAAGGCAATGCAGCAATAGAGACCATCGGCAGCGGCAAGGTCGTACTGCGTGCCGACAATGCAGCGCGACGTAACGGCACGGTCATCCTGGGAGCCGATGCCACGATCTGGGGTGTCTCGCAGGGCACCCTCGATTTCTATTACAACCCGGACCAGCTTAATTACGCCACGCCGACCAATTATGCGGCCCTGACGACCAGCAGTGGCGATGCGCGCATCCGCGGCTTTAGTTTCCATGCCTATATGCTGGTCAGTCTCACCGGCACCCTGGCGGACAAGGTCTATGACGGTACGACCACCACCTCGGCTAGCGGACTGAACGTCGTCGGCGGTCCTTTACCTTCCGGCATCACCGTCAATTACGGCAGCGCTGTCGCCCGGTTTGCCGATAAAAACGTGGGCACCGGCAAGGCGGCCACCATCAGCGGCGTGACGTTTTCCGGGACGGGATCGGGCAACTATGCAGCGAACGACGTCCTTGGCGCCACCGGCGCCATCACCCGGGCCAACCTGGCGCTGAACGGCATCACCGCTAACAACAAGACCTACAATGGCACCACGGCCGCCACGCTGAGCGGCACGGCCAGCGTGACCGCGTTCGGCAGCGACACGGTGAGCGTGACAGGCAGCGGCGTGGGCACGTTCGGCGACAAGAACGCCGGCGTCGGCAAGGCCGTCACCGTCAGCGGCTACACCCTGGCCGGGCTCGATGCCGGCAACTACACGCTGGTCCAGCCCACCGGCCTGACGGCCACCATCAACAAGGCTAACCTCAGCGTCTCGGGCATTGCGGCCGCCAATAAAACCTACGACGCCAGCGCGGGCGCCACGCTGACCGGCATGGCCACCGTGAGCGCGTTCGGCGCCGACGTGGTGGCGGTGGCCGGCAGCGGCACCGGCGCTTTCGCCGACAAGAACGCGGGCGTGGGCAAGGCGGTCACCGTCACCGGCTACACGCTGACCGGCTCTGATGCCGGCAATTACAACATCATCCAGCCCACCGGTCTGACCGCCGCCATCAGCAAGGCCAATCTGGTCGTGACGGGACTGGCCGCCAATAACAAAACCTATGACGCCACGACGGCGGCAACGCTGGGCGGCACGGCCACGGTGAGCGCGTTCGGCAGCGACGTCGTCACCGTGGGCGGCAGCGGCGCAGCGGCGTTCAACACCAAGAACGCGGGCGCCGGCAAGGCTGTGACGGTCACGGGCTACACGCTGGCAGGCGCGGACGCCGGCAATTACACGCTGATCCAGCCCGCCGGCCTGACGGCCACCATCGGCAAGGCCGACCTGGCGCTGTCGGGCCTGACCGTGTTGAACAAGGTCTACGACGGCACGACGGCGGCCACCCTGGCCGGCACGGCCAGCGTGACTGCCCTCGGCGCCGACGTGGTGGCGCTCAGCGGTGCCGGCAGCGCCAGCTTCCTCGACAAAAACGCGGGGGTGGCCAAGACGGCCACCGTGGTCGGCTACAGCCTGTCCGGCGCCGACGCCGGCAACTACAACCTGGTCACGCCCGCCGGTCTGACCTCGACCATCATCAAGGCCAACCTGGCCCTGTCGGGCGTCGTTGCGAGCAACAGGGTGTATGACGGCACGACGGTTGCGCAACTTGGCGGCACCGCCACCGTGACCGCCATCGGCAGCGATGCGGTGGTGGTCGGCGGGACCGGCAGCGCCAGCTTCACCGACAGGAACGTCGGCAGCGGCAAGTCGGTGAGTGTCAGCGGTTACACCCTTGGCGGACCGGACGCGGGCAACTACAACCTGGTGCAGCCGACCGGACTCACCGCCAGCATCGCCAAGGCCAACCTGGCGCTGGCTGGCCTGTCGGTCGCCGATAAAGTCTACGATGGCACGACGGCGGCCACGCTGACCGGTAGCGCCAGCGTGGCCGCGCTGGGCGCCGACGTGGTGTCCGTCACCGGCAGCGGCAGCGCCAGCTTTGCCGACAAGAATGCGGGTGCCGCCAAGGCGGTCAACGTCAGCGGCTACGTGCTGTCCGGCGCGGACGCGGGCAACTACAACCTGGTGCAGGCCGGCGGCCTGACGGCAACCATTGCCCGCGCCGATCTGGTGCTGTCCGGACTTGCCACCGGCAACAAGGTGTACGACGGCGGTACTGCAGCGGTGCTTTCCGGTATCGCCAGCGTCTCTGCCATCGGCAGCGACGTGGTCAGCCTTGGCGGCGTGGGCGTGGCAAACTTTGCCGATAAAAACGTCGGAGTGGGCAAGGCGGTCAGCGTGACCGGCTACCACCTGACCGGTGCCGACGCCGGCAACTACAACCTGGTGGCCCCAGCCGGGCTGAACGCGGCCATCACGCAGGCGCAACTGACCGTCAGCGGGATCGTGGCCGAGAACAAAGCGTTCGACGGCACGACGTCGGCCACGGTCAACGCGATCGGCGTGCAGCTCGGCGGCCTGATCGGCAACGACGACCTCCATCTGAGCACGTCGAGCGGCAGCTTCGCCGATGCGGCCATAGGCGACAGCAAGACGGTCAACCTGAGCAACAGCTACGCTGGCGCCGACCTGGCCAACTATCACATTGTCGACCAGACGATCGCGCTGGCCGATATTACTGCAGCAGTGCCGACGCCGACGCCAACGCCGGTGCCAGTTCCTGCGCCCACGCCAGTACCAACGCCGGTGCCCACGCCAGTACCAACGCCGGTGCCAACGCCGGTGCCGCTGCCGACACCAGTGCCGGTACCAGTGCCGACGCCAGTACCGACACCAGTGCCGACACCGGTACCAACGCCAGTACCAACGCCAGTACCAACGCCAGTACCGACGCCAGTGCCGGTACCAGTACCGACACCTGAGCCGACGCCAGTGCCCGTACCGACGCCGGTGCCAGTACCGACACCAACGCCGGACCCGACGCCAGTGCCAGTACCGACACCAGCGCCAACCCCGGTACCTGCGCCAGTGCCAGTTCCAGTACCCGCACCGACACCCGTGCCAACGCCGGCGCCGACGCCGGTACCAGCACAGCCGGTCCCGGCGCAGACCTTGGCCGGCGTCGTGACGCAAGTGCAGTCCGCCGTGTTGCCGCTGCAGGCGGCCGCACAGCCGAAGTCGCTGAACCTGTCTTCCACGGTGCGGGTGTCCGACGGGTCATCCGACGCTGCCACCGATGAGCCGGCCGGCGGGACGGTGCGCCGCGCGGCGGTCGTCACCACCATCGGCACCGGCGCCGCGGCGCCATCGCTGCAAATCCAGAACGGTGGCGTGCAACTGCCGCCGGTCGCGACTTCCATTACCGAGTGAACGATCTCATGACATTTATCCACCACGCGCGCCGTTCAGCCGCCGATACGCCGGTCCGCCAGCCGGGCCTGCAACGATTGCCGCTGTTGTCCACCGTGGCCGCCTTGCTGCTGGCCGGCGTCGATGCCCACGCCCAGACGGGCGTGCCCAATGCCGGCACCATCTTGCAGCAGGTACAGCCTGCGCTGCCGGCGCCGCCATCGGCGCCAGCGCCATCGCTGCGGGTGCAGGCGGTCAATCCCGGCGCTTCGGCTGCCACGCTGTCGTTTGCCGTCAAAACCGTGCGCATTACCGGCAACACCGTGTTTTCCGCCGACGTGCTGCACGCGCTGGTGGCGGACGGCGAAGGCAGGACCCTGACCCTGGCGCAGGTGGAAGCGCTGGCAGCCCGCATCACCGCCCATTACCAGGCCAGCGGTTATCCGCTGAGCCGCGCCGTGGTGCCGGCGCAGACGGTTGCCGACGGCACGGTAACCATCGAAGTGCTGGAGGCGCGCTACGGAAAAGTCGGCCTCAATAACAGCAGCCGCGTCGACGATGCCGTACTGGGCGCCACCGTGGCCGCCTTGCAGAGCGGCCAGGCCATCGACGGCAGCCAGCTCGACCGCACATTGCTGCTGCTGTCCGACATTCCCGGCGTGGGCGTCAATGCAGTGCTGAAACCGGGCGCGGAGGTGGGCACTTCGGCCATCGAGATCGACGCCACCAACACGGCGTTTGTGCTGGGCAGCGTGTTGCTCGACAATTATGGCAACCATTACACGGGCCGCGCCCGTGCCGGCGGCTCGCTCGACGTTCTGAACCCCTTTCACCATGGCGATACGTTCAGCGTGAGCGCCGTCTCCAGCGGCGACCGGATGAAGTACGGCCGCGTGGCCTACGACATTCTGCTCGACGGCGCGGGCACGCGCGTGGGCACCTCGTACTCGTCGGTCCACTACCGGCTGGGCCGCGACATCGCCGCGCTGGACGCCCACGGCGCGGCCGACGTGGCCAGCGCCTGGATCAAGCGCCCTTTGATCCGCGACAAGCAGCTCAATGTGTACGCCCAGCTGCAATACGACGCCAAGCGCCTGCGCGACCGCGTGGGCGTGACCGATACCCGCACCGACCGCCAGCTCGACAACTGGATACTGACGCTCAACGGCGACCGCCGCGACGACGTGCTGGGCGGCGGCATCAGCGTGTGGAGCCTGGCCTGGACCCGCGGCCACAACAGCTTCGACGACGCCGCTGCCGAGGCGGCGGATGCCTTGTCGGCCCGGACCCGCGGCAGTTTTTCAAAATGGAACGCC
>JBEVMD010000590.1:0-19462 GCA_040508835.1 Duganella sp.
CATCACCAGGTATTGGGAATAGGTGAGCCCCAGCCCGCGCAGCAGCTTGCGATAAATTTTGCTCATCGCCAGCGACGTCGAATACAGCGCAAAACACAGCTGGCTGTCGAGCAGCGGCGCGGCAGCAGGGCTGGCTGCGGCGGCGCCCGGGTCTGTGGCGTCGGCGGGGGGAGTTTTGGCGTTCATGGTCTTATTATGGGTAGCGCGCTATATAATTGCAAGCGATGGCCTGTAAATTGTCGCCTGCGACGCTGTATGATGCGACATATGTTGCCGATAGCTAATTTCGGGGTTTTTCCAAGGAGTGCGGGTAGATGAATGCCAAAAGAGCCATCGTGCTGATCGTCGACGAGGCTTCCGATAATCTGATCCTGATGAACGGACTGCTGCAGGACCGGTACGAGGTGCGCCTGGCCAACAGCGGCCGCGCCGCGCTGATGGTCATGGAGCACATCCCGCGTCCCGACCTGGTGGTGCTCGACGCCGCGCTGCCCGACATCGACGGCTACACCGTGTGCCAGCAGCTCAAGTCCACGCCCGACACGGCCGACATCCCGCTGATCTTTTTACAGTCCGAACCCGACGAGGCGCGCGCCATCTGCGAGGGCGCGGTCGACATCATTCCCAAGCCGTTCGTGGCCGAGGTGCTGCGCGCGCGCGTGGACACCCACCTGCAGCTGCGCCACTCGCGCGAACTGCTCAAGCAGCAGCGCAACCTGCTCGAACACGTGGTGGAGGAGGTCACGGCCGAATTGAGCCAGATGCTCGACGCCATGATCTGGGCGCTCGCCTCGCTGGCCGAAACGCGCGAATACGAAACCGCCAACCACCTGCGCCGCGTGCAGCACTACGTGGTGGCGCTGGCGCGCCAGCTGCAGGGCCACGACCGCTTCGCCGAGGAGCTGAGCGACGCCAACATCAAGTCGCTGTACAAGGCCGCGCCGCTGCACGACATCGGCAAGGTGTCGATCCCCGACGCCATCCTGCTCAAGCCGGGGCCTTTGACGCCGGCCGAATTCTCGGTCATGAAAATGCACACGGTGTACGGCCGCGACGCCATCGTCAACGTGGAAAACCACCTGGGCTACACCAACACGTTCCTGCGCTACGCGCGCGAGATCACGTACTCGCACCAGGAAAAGTACGACGGCACCGGCTACCCCGAAGGGCTCAAGGGCGCCGCCATTCCCATGGCCGCGCGCCTGATGGCGGTGGCCGACGTGTACGACGCCCTGATTTCCAAGCGCGTGTACAAGCCCGCCTTTACCCACGAAACCGCGATGGAAATGATACGCCAGTCCAGCGGCGAGCATTTCGACCCGGACGTGGTGGACGCCATGCTGGCGGCCGAAGAGGAGTTCCGCGCCATCGCCGAGCGTTATGCCGACCATGTGCAGGATGCGGAACATGGTTTCGGTCCGCTGTTGTCGATGCACCGCTAGCCCATGCGCGCGCGCGGCATCCTCGTCTTTGCCGCCGGCATCTGCCTGACGTGCGCGATCTGCTGGCTCACCTGGACCGACCAGTCGGCCCATGCGCGGGCCGACTTCCAGCGCGACACGGGCCGCATCGTGCGCGATACCGAGGTGCGGCTGCAAACCTATTTCGACATGCTCCACAGCGTCAAGGCGATGTATGCGCTCGACGACCGCATCGACCGCGCGCGCTTTCACCGCTTCATCGGCGAGCTGCGGCTCGACCAGCGTTATCCCGGCTTCCAGGCGATCCAGTTCGTGCGCGCGGTGCCCGCCGCGCAGCTGGAGGCATACGCGGCGTCGGTGCGCGCCGACGCCAGCGTGGCGGCGGACGGCTATCCCGGCTTTCGCATCCATCCGGTCACGCACGCGCCGGTCCATTACATCATCGAATACAACGAACCGCACCAGGGCAATGAAAACGCCTTCGGTCTCGATCTGGCGGCGCTGCCGCTGCATTTGCGGGCCATAGAAATGTGCCGCGACAGCGGTGAAATCGTCGCCACCGAGCCGCTCACGCTGGTGCAGGATGCGTCCGGCGAGCCCGGATTCGTGGCGCGCGCGCCCTTGTACCGCCACGGCATGACGCTCGACACGGCGGCGCAGCGTCGCGAAGCGCTGGTGGGTTTCGTGGCCATCGTGTTTCGCGCCAATGCGCTGATGCGCGAAGTGATCGACGGCGCGCTGCTCGAACACCTGCGCGTGCGCATCGAGGACGGCGGCTACGTCAACGGCGCCATGACCGTGCGTGCCGATACCGACCTGCTGCTGTATGACAGCGCCGGCAAGGCGGGCGCGCCGCCGCGCAATGCAGAACCGGCGGCGCTGGTAGCGGAAAAAATCCTGGAAGTCGGGCAGCGGCGCTGGGTGCTGCGCTTTGAAGGCCGCGACGGCGCGCGCTACGGCGACGCATGGGCGCTGGTGCTGGTGATCGGCGCGGCGGGCCTGATCATCAGCGCGCTGCTGGCAGCGCTGCTGATGCTCACACCGGTGCGCCGGATTTAGCCGGCTTTAGCGGGGTTTAGCGGGGTTTAGCCGGAGGGCGCCAGGACTGGCCAGGACTGGTCAGGGTCAGCAATACCGCTGGCGCAGCAGCGCCAGCATGGCCACATTCAGTTCCCATGCGTCGGACACCGCGGCGCCCGTGTAGGGCAGCGTCTGCGTGTACGGCACGGGACCGAATTCCGGCGTGAACGTCAGCACGTCGTCGCCGGCGGCGCGGCGCAGGCGCACCACCTCGTCCCACCACGCCAGGTGCGCGGCCAGCGCGGCCTGCGACTCGGGCGCGCGGAAGTCGGCCACCTGCGGACCTTGTTCATGACCCACGCGCGCATGGACGTGGCGCACCCGGGGTAGGGTTTCGGCCAGCGTGTGCGGCTGGTCGGCCAGCAGCGACTCGCACGCGCAGCACCAGTGCGACAGGTCGGCCGTCAACAGCAGGTCGGGCAGCTCGCGCAGGTAGGGCAGGGCCAGCGCCGGATGCGCGCTCCAGCGGCTGCGGTGGGTCTCGTGGTAGATCGGCACGCCGTGCTGGCGCGCGATGTCCTGCGCCAGTGCCAGCAGTTCGCGGTTCTGCGCCGCCGTAAAATAATCCTTGCCCGTCTGCGAGTTGATGTGGATCGGGCGCGCGGCGCACGCGTTGTGCAGCCGTTCGGCCAGTGCGGCGCGGTGGCTGGTGAAGTCCGGCGCCAGCGCGGTTTCCCACTGGCCCGCGATCAGCCCCAAACCGGCGGCGGCGATGCGGCCGGTCCAGTCGTCGCGCTCCGTCGCGTCCAGCGGCAGCGACATCTCGATGCCGTCGAAACCGGCCGCTTTCACGCGGTCGATGAAGACGTCGGCCGGCAGCTCGTTGTTGCCCCAGTGGGCCGCGAAAATCTCGATCCGCATCAGATAAAGCCCCGCACCGGCAGGCGCTCGTCGCGCTGGATCCAGTTACGCGGCGAGTAGGCGGTGGCGCCGTCGGTCACGTGCAGGGTGTACGCGTGGCGCGAGACGGGCGAGCGATTCGGTGCGCTGTAGTGGGGCAGCAGACCGTGGAAGATCACCAGGCTGCCCGCCTTGCATTCGAGCGAGACGGCGGTGCTGTCGTCGGGCCAGCCCATGTCGCTCAGTTTTTCCATGCGCACCTGGTCGCCGTCGCGCAGGAAGCGCTCGCGCATCGGGCCGCGATGGCCGCCCGGTTCGGCCCACATGCAGCCGTTATCGAGCGTGGCGTCTTCCAGCGCGAACCAGAACGTGGTCACGCTCACCGGGTCGGTGTCGAAATAGGTGGCGTCCTGGTGCCAGCGTACTTCGCCGCCGATGCCGGGCTGTTTAAAAATGTACATCGACTGCCAGACCTTGGGGTCCATCAGGCCGATGTCGCGCGCGACGGCGTTCAGGCGCTCGTCGGCCGTGAAGGCGCGGAACGCGGGGTCCAGGTCGTGCATGGCGTGGCCGATCTTGTTGATCGACAGCGCCTTGTCCTGTTTCAGCTGGCCGTCCGGGCCGAACGCTTCTTCCTCGAAGAAGCAGCGTACAGTGTTGTCCGAGCCGAGAAAATAATCGTCGGTGGTCTTTTCCTGTTCGATGGTGCTGAAGATGCCCGACTGCGCCGCGGGATCGAAATCGTTGACAATCTGCGCCGCGCGCGCACGCAGGGCCGCGATTTCGGGGGCGCTTTTAAAATTGGGCAGCACGAGGTAACCATCGCGTTGGTAATGTTGTTTTTGCGCGTCTGTCAGCATGACCGGCTCCGGAAAGATGGGGAAAGGGCGATTGTATGCCGCGCCGCCCTTGGCCGCCATCAGCAAAGGGTTGACACATTGTCGCCGCAATGGCGACAATCGCCCCATGGATCAATTGCGCGCAATGGAGATTTTTGTCGAGGTGGCGCGCCAGCGCAGCTTCAGCGAGGCGGGCCGCCGGCTGGGACTGACGCGCGCCATGGTCAGCAAGCATGTCCTGCAACTGGAAGAGCGCCTGCAGGTGCGCCTGCTGCACCGGTCCACGCGCGAGGTGAGTCTCACCGACGCGGGCCAAGCGTACCTGGAACCGTGCGCCGCCGCCGTGGCGCAGGCGCGCGAGGCGGCGCGCGCGGTGGCCAGCGCGGGCGACGAACTGGCCGGTCCGCTGCGGATCCAGGCGCCGTCCAGCTTTGGCAGCGAATGGCTGGCCGGCGCCGTGGCGCGCTTCAATCTGCTGCATCCGCAGCTGGCGCCGTCGCTGCACGTGGACGATGCGCTGCTCGACCCGATCGAACACGGTTTCGATCTGACCATCCGCGTGGGCGGCATCCCGGACGTGCATGCGCTGGCGATCCGCCCGCTGGCGCCATGCCGCGCGGTGCTGTGCGCAAGTCCCGCTTACCTGGAGCGCCACGGCACGCCGCAGATACCGGACGACCTGCAGGCGCACCGCTGCCTGCATTTCAGCCACCTCACCGCCGGCACCGCGTGGCATTTCACACAGGGCGAAGAGCGCGCTACGGTGCGGGTGCAGGCCGCGTTCACGGCCAATAACGGGCTGGTATTGCAGCAGGCGGCGCAGCAGGGGCTGGGCATCGTGTACCACACGACCTTTCTGGCGTGGCGCGCCTTGCTCGAAGGCGCGCTGGTGCCGGTGCTGGACGACTGGGAGCTGCCGCTCAACTACCTGTCCGCGCTGTATCCGGCCAGCCGGCAACCGTCGCCCAAGGTACGGGCGCTGATCGATTACCTGGTGGCGGAATACCAGCCGGTGCCGCCGTGGGACCGCGCGCTGCAGGCGGCCGGCCTGCTGACGTAACCGGCGATCAGACGCGCCAGGCGCCGTCGCCATACACCCGGCGGTCGTCCAGATACACGCCGTCGGTCACGGCAAACACGTCCACGTGGTAGCGCGCATCCTTGCGCTTGAACTGCGGCTTGGTGTACACGCCATGCTTGGCGCCCAGCGACAGGTGGATGCCGCACATGCGTTCATACGTGCCGATATCGTCCACCATGCAGGTGCGCGAGAATGCCCGGTTCATGCCGAAGCCCAGTTCGCGCAGCCAGACCTCTCCCTCGTGGGCGCGGATGATGGCCAGCATATTGTCGAATTCCGGCGTGCTGTTTTCCGTGCCCGTCACGCGCCCCTTGTCGACGATGATGGTGACCGGCGTGGCCGGTTGGTTGACGTGGAACGAGGTGTCGCCAAAGACGAAGATGCGCGCCCGCCCGTTCACCGCTTCCAGGTCGCGCGCTTCCGTAAAGACTTCGCCCAGCGGGAACTGGCCGCCCACGTTGTTCATGCCCGTGTAGTCGCCGATATTGAGCTTGGCGCCTTCGAACGGCGAACCGAAGACCAGGCGCGCGCCGTCGCCGCTGTCCACCGCCCCGTGGCTGGCGCTGTCGATCAGCGCCTTCAGGGCGTGGCCCACGCCGCGATAGTAGGCGGGATCGTAGGCCAGCGAGTCGATGTAATGCAGTCCCTGGTCGCCGGGCATGCGCGACAGGTGCACGTGCTCGATCACCTTCAGTCCCCGCTTGAACAACTCGATACGGATGCGGAACGCCTCGAGCCGGAAGCTGGTGGACTGGATCAGCACCACCAGGTCGCCGGCGGCCAGGCCTGCAAAGGCGGCCAGCACGTCGTCGGGCGCCACGGCGTCGAAGTCGATGAACCGGGCGTGCGGCACCACGCGGCGATACGCTTCGGTCAGCGCCAGATTGAGGTCGCTGCGGGTGTCGTGCACGATCAGCGCGGCGTGCGGCGGCGCGTGTTCGATGGCCAGGGCCAGCGTGTCGCGCACGTTGCGCTCGGCCGTGTCCACGGCGGCATCGGTAAGGGCGCCGAAGCGCGCGGCGTGGGGGAGGGAGGGCGTCATGCGGGCGGCCAGGGTGATCGGTAAAGCGGGCATTATAGGTCATCGCCATAGCCATGGCCCGGGCCGGGCCCGGCGCTTCTTTGGCATGCGCGCCACGCCCGTGCGCTTTCTCCTTGTCTTGCCCCAAGGCGCGATATAAAATCCAGAATATAGCCTAGCAGCAACTTCGTGGCGTCAACAACAGGATGCGTATGACCGTTTTAATGGGACAGGATTTGCCGCTGGAGCGGCCCGACACCGCCAATGGGCGGGCGGCGTTGTTCGTGCCCACGGCCGCCATCAAGGACGATGTGCTCGACACGGTGCGCCGGGGCGCGGCCATTGTCGGTTTCGGCAACCATGACAGGACGCTCACGATTTACTACGAAAGCAACCGGTTCAACGAACCGAACCTGGTCAAGTGGGAACAAAAGGCGCGCAAGGCGTTCGACCGCCTGGCCGACAACCTGCCCACCGTCTCCAAGATGGTCAGCAAGCCGGAAAACTTCGAGCAGGTCGGTTATATCAGCAGCAAGGGCATCCTGATCCGCCGCATGGAAAAACTGATGAGCTGGCTCGAAACCTCGGATGCGATGGCGTCCGCCCCGGTATCGGAAAACATCGTGTTTACACCGCCGCCGCCGCCCAAGAAAATCGATACCTGACCACGCCGGGTTGCCGCGATGGCGCGGTGCCTGCCGTGCGCTCCCTGCGCACGCGTCGTTGTATGCTATTGACAACAATACATTCCCTTGGGAGACGACGATGATGAACACGAAGAATTTGCGCAACTGGCGTTACGCCGGTGCGGTGGTGGTGATGGCCGCGCTGCTGGGCGGCTGCCAGAAAAAGGACGAGACCGTTGGCGCGGGACCGGCCGAAACGGCGGGCCGCAAGATCGACGCAGCGAGCGAACGCGCCAGCCGCGAATTGAGCCAGGCCAGCCAGCAGGCCAGCGAGCAAATGAGCGAAGCGGCCAGGGACACCAGCCAAAAGCTCGACCGCGCTGCCGGCGAAGCGAGCGAAAAACTCAACGACGCCACGGGCAAGGCCGGCCGCAAGCTGGAACAGGCGGGCGAACGCATGCAGCAAAAGGCGGCCGAGCGCGAAGCGGCCAAGTAAGCTGGCGCTAGGAACCGGAGCGTTTCAGCGGCAATACATTGGGCTTTGACGGCGGCAGCGCCGATGCCGCGTGCGGCGCCGGCGGCGCGCCGGCCTCGCCGCCCAGCACCACGCTCAGCTCCACATAGCCTTCGCGCCACGCGCGTTCCAGGTCCTGTTCGATCGTTTCCATCGACGTGCGCTCGAAGTGGGCGAAGCCGCACACGCCGTAGGCGCGGTTGCGGCCATGCGACTTGGCCATGTACAGCGCCATGTCCACCAGGTTGACGGCGCGTTCCCACGCCAGGGGCGTGGCGCCCGGCGTCAAGGGAAACGGCGCAAATCCCACCGACACATTGACTGCGATCTCGTGCTCCTGGTAGCGCACGCGCTGCGCCGAGATCCCCTGCAAAATGCGGCGCGCAAGTTCCTCGATGCCGTCGCGCGGCACGGCCGGCAGAAACGCCAGGAACTCCTCGCCGCCCCAGCGCACGATCATGTCGGTTTCGCGCAGCGCCACGCGCAGGGTCTCGGCAATCGTCTTGAGGACCGCGTCGCCGGCGGCGTGGCCGTAGCTGTCGTTGATATGCTTGAAGTGGTCGACGTCGAGCAGGAACAGCGCGCCGATCATGTCGTCGCCGCGCTGGGCGCGCTGTTCCCGCGCCGGCGCGGGCGCGGACGGCGCAATGCTGCGCATGTGCTCCTGGAAGTGGCGGCGGTTGTACAGCGACGTCAGGGGATCGAGCGTCGACTGCGCCTTGAGTTCCAGGTTTTTTTCCTCCAGCAGGGCGTTGGCCTGGCGTACCTTGCGGTACAACAGGCCCACCACCATGGCCGCCAGCGCAAACACCAGCGCCAGCAGCCACCACACGCGCTGCTGCAGGCGGCGGTTGTCGATCTCCGCCGTCTGCAGCTGGTTCTCGCGGCTGAGCAGCTCGATCTGGCGCTTCTTCTTGTCGTTCTCGTATTTCTCCTGCAGCTCCATCATCGACTTCTGGCGCTGGCGCTCGAACAGCTCGTCCGACAGCGTGCGCTCGCGATGGTACGCCTGCAGCGCGCCGGCCAGGTCGCCCGCATTTTCCAGCGCCACGCCGTATTCGCGCAGCACCAGCTGCAGCTCGGGCTTGTTGTTTTCCTTTTCGTAGCGCGCCATGCCCGCCTCGTATTCGCGCTTGCCTTCGGCAATGCGGCCCATGGCCAGGTATGCGTGTCCGAGGTTGGCGCGCGCGGTGGCCGCCGTCGAATCGTCCTTGGTCTGCTGGGTGGAGCGCAGCGACTGCAGCGCGTACTGCGCCGCGCGCGGATAATCGCGCAACTTCAGGTGCAGGTCCGCCAGGTTGACCAGCGTGACGCCGGCCATGCGCTCGGCGCCGATGCGGCGTTCGAGTTCCACGCTCGAGAGCAGGGCGCGCAGCGCGCGTTGCATCTGGCCCGTGTCGCTGGCGAGCCAGTACTCGGTGTTCTTGGCGGTTACCATGCGGCCCGGCGAATTGAGCTTGTCGGTTTCGCGCAGCAGTTCGTCCAGGCTGGCCGCGGCCTGGTCGTATTCCTTCATCTGCGTGAGCAGCTGGGTGAGCGCATTGAGGGCGGCGGCCAGCATGGCCGGATCGGTGGTGACCCCGCGTGCGATGTCCACTGCCTGCTGCAACCGCGCCAGCGCGCCGGGAAAGTCGCCCTGTTCGCCCAGCGACTGGCCGGCCGTGATGGTGGCCTGCGCGCGCACGGCCAGGTCGGACGTGCGCATGGCCAGCTTTTCGGTTTCGAACGCGAGGCGGTGCGCGGCGTCGACATCGGCGCGCGCGAACAGGATGTAGACCTGGGCCAGCTGGGCGCGGGCGACGATGGCGTCGTCGTGCACTTCGCGGCCCAGGGCGATGGCCTGCTTGGTGGTGGCCATGGCCTCGTCGTAGCGGCCCAGGCGCATGCGGGCGTCGGCCAGCGCGTTGAGCATATTGGCCTGCACGGACGGCGATTGTCCTGCCATCTCGGGGCCCATTTTTTCCAGCGCGACCAGCGCCTTGTCGGGCACGAAGCGGCCTTCTTCGCCGATGGCGTGCAGGCGCCGGTTCATGGCCGCGTCGTCTGCCTGCGCCTTGGCGGGCGTGGTCGCCAATGCCAGCGCCGCAGCGAGTGCGAGAGGACGCATCAGGCTGCGCCTGCGCGCCCTGTTCCGACTTCCGCTGTCATTAAGTCCCGCCAATCCATCCCCCCGCTGAATACGGCCTTGCGCCGGCTTCATTATAGGCGGATTGCAGGTCAGAACTACCCCGAGGGCCGCATAATTACTTGGGATTTGCACATTGTTGCCAGAAGCGGCAACCAGGCCCGAAGCGGCATGGACACATGGCGGCCACGCCCGGTCGTTACGCGGCTTCCACCTGGCTGCCGCCGAGCTGCTGCAGCAAATACAGGCGCTGATACAGGCCGCCTTCGATCTGCATCAGCGCGTCGTGCGGGCCCGTCTCCGTGATGCGGCCGTGATTGAGCACGATGATGCGGTCGGCGTCGCGGATGGTGGACAGGCGGTGGGCGATGGCGATCACCGTCACCTTGCCGCGCAGTTCGTCCAGCGCCACCTGCACCACCTGCTCGGTTTGCGAATCGATGTGCGACGTCGCTTCGTCGAGCAGCAGGATGCGCGGCTGGCCGGCCAGCGCGCGGGCAATCGCAATCAGCTGCTTCTGGCCCACGGCCAGGCGCGAGCCGCCTTCGCCCAGTTGCGTGTCGTAGCCGCCGTCGAGCGCCATGATGAAGTCGTGCGCGTGCGCCGCGCGCGCCGCCGTTTCGATCTGCTGCTGCGACAGGCCGCGGCCCATGTCGATGTTCTCGCGGGCGGAGGCAGCCAGCAGGAACGGGTCCTGCGGCACCAGGCCCACTTCGGCGCGGAAGCGGTCGTTGTCGATGTCGTCGAGCGCCGTGCCGTGGATGGCGATGCTGCCGTGCGGCGCCGGATAAAAGCGCAGCAGCAGCGACAGCAGGGTGGACTTGCCGCTGCCCGTATGGCCCACGATGCCGATGAAAGCGCCAGCGGGAATGTCCAGCGTGACGTCGTGCAGCACGCGCTGGCCCGGGTTGTATTCGAAATCGAGATGGCGGATGGAGACCGCCGCGTGGCCGGTGCCGTCAGCGCCGGCAGAACTGGCAGCGGCCGGCGCGCGGTGCTCCTGCGCTTCCGCTTCGCCGAGCAGCGTGGCCACGCGGGCGCTGGCCACCACCGCCTGCTGCAACTGGCTGAATTGCATGGTGATCTGGATCAGCGGCTCGATCACGCGCGCCAGGTAGCTGATGAACGCATACAGCACGCCCACTTCGGTGGCCGTCATCTGGCGCTGGCCGAACACGAAAATCACCACCGCCAGCAGGATCACGTTGAACAGGTCGAGCGCGGGGCGCAGCAGCCAGGCATTGGCGCGCAGCTCGGCCTGGCGCGCCTGGTAGTGGTCCTGGTTGGTCGCGGCAAAGCGGGCGGCAAAGCGGGCCTGCGCATTGTTCGCCTGCAGCACGCTCATGCCGCCGATCGATTCGGCCATCTGGCCGTTGATGTCGCTGCGCAGCGCGCGCGCGCGGGTGACGGCCGGCGCGCTCCAGCGCTGGTACAGCCACACGATCACCAGCACCGCCGGCAGCAGCGCCAGCACCATGCCCATCAGGCGCACGTCGAGCCACGCCATGGCGGCAATCGTGCCCACCAGGACGATGGTGCTGTCGAGGATCACGAACAGCACCTGAATGTACAGGTTTTTGACGGCCTCGGTGTCGTTGGTCACACGCGAGACCAGCTGGCCGGTGATGGCGCGGTCAAAAAAGGACATGGGCAGCAGCAGCACGTGGGAATACACCATCTCGCGCAGCCGCATCACCGAACGCATGGCCAGGCCCGATAAACGCACCAGCTGCAGGTAGCGCAGGCCGCTGGCGATCCAGCCCGAGAACAGCAGGCCGGCCAGCAGCAGCGCCATGCGCGGCCAGTCCAGGTGGCGCGGCAGCAGGTGTTCGTCGATCAGCGCCTTGCCCATGATGGGGCCCATCACTTCGAACAGCGCGGCCAGCATCAGCCACAGCACCGCCCAGCCCAGGTGGTGCTGGTCGGGCCGCGCCGCGCGGCGCAGCAGGGCAAAGGCCTGGCGCGTCTGGGCGCCGATGGACGGGTGGTCGGTCGTATCCTTGGTGTCGGTCTTAGAGCGCATCGAGACTGGCCTCCAGTTGTTGGTAGCGCCACTGGCTGGCGTACCAACCGTCCTGCGCCAGCAGTTGTTCGTGGCTGCCCGTTTCGCTGATGCGGCCATCGCGCAGCACCAGTATCAGGTCGGCGTTGACGACGGCGCTCAGGCGGTGGCTGGCAATGACCGCGCTGCGGCCCGGGCGCGCCTGGCGCAGTTCTTCCAGGTGATCGAGGATGCGCGTTTCGGTGCCGGTATCGACGGCCGACAGGGCGTCGTCGAGCAGCAGCAGGTCGTTATCGGCCAGCAGCGCGCGGGCAATCGCCACGCGCTGGCGCTGGCCGCCGGACAGGGTAATGCCTTTTTCGCCCACTTCGGTCTCGTACCCGTGCTGGAACTTGAGGATGTCGTCGTGGATCGCCGCCAGGTTGGCCGCGTGTTCCACCTGCGCGCGCGTGGCCTCGGGACGGGCCAGCGCGATATTGCCGGCAATCGACGCCGAGAACAGGAACGACTCCTGCGGCACCCAGCTGATGGCCGCGCGCAGCGTGTGCAGCGTGTAGTCGTCCAGCGCACAGCCGCTCCACCGCACCGTGCCCGCCTGCGGCGTGAGCTGGCGCATCAGCACCCGCAACAGGGTGGACTTGCCGCTGCCGGTGGGGCCCACCAGGCCCAGGGTCTGCCCCGGCGCCAGCGTGAGCGAGATGTCCTGCAGGGCGGGCGTCGATTGTTCCGGATACGCATAGCGTACGTGGTCGAGCACCAGCGGGCCGGGGGGCAGGGCCGTAAGGGTGCCATGGTCGTCGATCGCCAGCGGGGCGTCCAGCATCGGTTGCAGGCGCTGCCAGGCGGCGCGTCCGCGCTCGATCAGCGACAGCACCCAGCCGGCCGCGAACATCGGCCAGATCAGCTGGCCCAGGTACATGGTGAACGCGGTGAGCGAACCGATGGTCAGCTGGTCGTTCCACACCAGGTAGCCGCCCAGGCCCAGCGTGAGGGTGCTGGCGGCGGACAGCGTGAGGCCCACGGCCGGCTCGTACGCCGCTTCCCACACCTGCGCGCGCAGGCTGGCGTCGGCCGCGTGCTGCGCCAGGTTGCTGAACTGGTCGGCGCTGCGCTGTTCGAGGCCCAGCGCGCGCAGCGTGCGCACGCCGGACAGGGTTTCCTGCACATGGTCGTTGAGGCTTGAGAAGCGCTTGAGCGAATCGGTGGATGCGGTGTGGATGTGGCCCGAGATGTACCAGAACGCCCACGCCATCAGCGGGAACGGCAGCAGCGCGATGCACGCCAGGCGCCAGTCCACGCCCAGCAGCATCACGCCCAGCACCATCACCAGCGTGACGGCGCCGTCGAAGCCGGCCAGCATCGCTTCGCCGGCCACCATTTCGATGGCGTCGATGTCGTTGGTGGCCAGTGCCATCAGGTCGCCCGTGCGCTGGCGCTGGTAAAACGATGCGCCTTGCTGCGCCAGCCGCTCGTACAGGCGCGTGCGCAGCGAGACGCCCAGTTTATAGGCCGCGCCGAACAGCAGCTGGCGCCACGCCACGCGCAAAAAATAAATCGCCAGGCCCACCAGCAGCAGCGCACCGATTTCCTGCAGCAGGGCGTTACCGGACAGGGTGTGGGCGGCCAGGCCGTCGATCATGGCGCCGACCTTGCGCGGCACCCAGATGCTGAGCGCCGCCACGCCTGCCAGCATCAGGCCGGACAGGGCATAGGCGCGCTTGTGCTGGCGGACGAAGCCGCCGAGCAGCGCGGAGAGTGTAGACATGTTGCCTCGGTGAGCGTTGGGCTGGCAGCGTACTGCCAGCGCGTAGTCCGCTAGGATACAGCAAGGCAAGCAATCACGTGGGGGCGCGCGCCACCCGGGACGGGCGGCGATGGCGTGGGGTAGCGAGGGGATGGGTGTGGATATGCCCGCTTTATTTCTTCTGCTTGCCTTGCAGCTCGGGCTGCTTGCCCTTGGGCGGCACGGACTTGAGCTTGGGCGCCTTGCTGTCGGCCGCCAGTCCGATCGTGCTGGAAGCGGGGAACGACGGCTTGATGCCCGGCTTGATCTCGTCCGACGGCGTGGGCGCAACGGTGGCGGCCAGCGGGGTCGGCGGTGCGCTGCCATCGGCGTCGGCCGATTGTGCCGTCGACTGCACGGCGGACGCCACGGCGTCATGGATGTTGTTGGCCAGCGGCGCCGCCGCGGCGACGGGAGCGGCAACCGGTGCGCCGACGGGGGCCGATGCGGCGGCCGGATTCACGGTGGCGATCACCGGCGCCGGTGCGGCAGATGCAGCAGGTGCCGCAGCTGGAACGGACACCGGCGCGGCCGCGGCGGGCGCCGCTGCAACCGGTGCCGGTGCGGCAGCAGCAGGGGCGGGGGGCGGGGCGGCTTTCGCGGATTCGGTCACGGCCGCTTTCGGCGCCGGGTCCGCCTGTACCACCGCGGGCACAACCGCGCTGACGGCCGCTGCCGCAGTCTGGATACCAGCGTGTTGCAGCTGCTGAACCTGTGCGACCGGTGGCGCCGGTTGCGCCGCCAGCAGCGGCAGACGCGTGCCTTTGATCAGCTCGGCCTGGACACCGCTGGCAATGGCAAACAGTTCGCGGCTGTACGCCAGCAGGCTGTCGAGACCGGTAGGAGCCTCGCGGGTGACGGTCAAGAGCTCCTTGGCGTCCTTGGCTTCCAGTAGCTTTTTAGCGGCGGCCGAGGTTTTTTCCACCGACGCCTTGCCGGCGCTGAGGTTGAGCGCGATCAGCTTTTCCGCGCTGTCGACGGCAGTGTGGGCCAGGCTGTTAAAGATCTGGAATTGTGCTTCAAGCTGCGACTTGGTGACGGCTGAGAACTGTTCGGTAATCGATGACATATTATCTCCTGGTCGACGTGGGACGTCTGTTGCGATGCAATATCGGACCATTCTAGCCACGAACTTGCGGCTTGAAAAGTTATTTTTTCTGCCATGGCAGCAAAGGATCGTCAAAGAGTGCCATAAGGAAAAATGCGATGTCCACGCTAAATGGCGTGCGTTTGATCTGGCGCAAAATTCGATGCGAAAAGCGGCAACCGGATACTGCGTTGCAACAATTGGTGCAAACCGGTGAAACTGTCTACAATCGACTTACCCTAAACAATCGAGGTGCGCCGTGGACGTGGTCATACGCAATGCCAACTTGGCCGATGGACAAACCGGCGTCGATATCGCCATCGACGGCGGGCGCATTGCCGCCATCGGTCCGGCGCTGGCGCTCACGGCCGGGCGCGAGATCGATGCCGGCGGCGACCTGGTCACCGCGCCGTTTGTCGACGCCCATTTTCACATGGACGCCACGCTCAGCTACGGCCTGCCGCGCGTCAACGGGTCCGGCACGCTGCTGGAGGGGATTGCCCTGTGGGGCGAGCTCAAGCCCGACCTGACCCAGCAGGCGCTGGTGGACCGCGCGTTGCAATATTGCGACTGGGCCGTGGCGCGCGGCCTGCTGGCGATCCGCTCGCACGTGGATGTGTGCGACGACCGCCTGCTGGCCGTGGAAGCGCTGCTGGACGTCAAGCGCCAGGTGGCGCCTTACCTGGACTTGCAACTGGTGGCGTTCCCGCAGGATGGCGTGCTGCGCAGTCCCACCGCGTTCGGCAACCTCAAGCGCGCGATTGCCATGGGCGTCGAGGTGGTGGGCGGCATTCCCCATTTCGAGCGCACCATGGCCGACGGCGCCGAATCGGTGCGCCTGCTGTGCGAATTCGCCGCCGAGCAAGGCTTGCGGGTCGACATGCACTGCGACGAATCGGACGACCCCCTGTCGCGCCACATCGAAACGCTGGCGTACCACAGCCACCGGCTCGGCCTGCATGGCCGCGTGACCGGGTCGCACCTGACCTCGATGCACTCGATGGATAACTATTATGTCAGCAAGCTGTTGCCGCTGATCCGCGAGGGCGGGGTGGCGGCCATTGCCAATCCGCTCATCAACATCACGCTGCAGGGCCGCCACGACAGCTACCCCAAGCGGCGCGGCATGACGCGCGTGCCCGAGATGCTGGCCGCCGGCATCAACGTCGCGTTCGGCCACGACTGCGTGATGGACCCCTGGTACAGCCTGGGCTCGGGCGACATGCTGGAAGTGGCGCACATGGGCCTGCACGTGGCGCAGATGACGGGGCAGGACGCCATGCGCGCCTGCTTTGCCGCCGTGACCGCCACGCCCGCGCGCATCCTGGGGCTCGACGGTTATGGTGTGGCCGTGGGCTGCAATGCCGACCTGGTGCTGCTGGACGCGGCCGATCCGGTGGAAGCGATCCGCCTGCGCGCCGCGCGCCGGCTGGTGATGCGGCGCGGCCAGGTGGTGGCCGAGTCGCCGCGGGCCCACGCCAGGCTGAATTTGCCGGGCCGGCCCGAGGGCGTCGATTTCCGCCTGAGCCGGTAACAGCGGGGACGGTACGCGCCCGTGCTGGACTTGCCGGGATAAATCCATGACAATCGAACATCGCCGATCCCGCCTGGAGCTGTCTTGAAAGAAATAGCTATCCGCCCCGCCACCGAAGCCGATTTCGGCGCCATGTGGACCATCTTCCAGCAACTGATCGCCACCGGCGACACCTATTATTTTGCCGCCGACACGAGCCGCGACGATTGCCACGCATACTGGTTCGGTCCCGGCATCCACAGTTTTGTGGCGGAACTGAACGGCGAACGGCTGCTGGGCATGTACCGCCTGGTCGCCAACCAGCGCGACCGCGGGTCGCACGTGGCCAATGCCTCTTTCATGGTCGGGCCCGCCGCTCAGGGCGTGGGCGTGGGCACCTTGCTGGGGCGCGACTGCCTGCAGCGCGCGCGCGCCCAGGGGTTTTTGGCGATGCAGTTCAACTACGTGGTCAGCTCCAACGTGCCGGCCGTGCTGCTGTGGAAAAAGCTGGGCTTTTCCATCGTCGGCACCCTGCCGCGCGCCTACTACCATCAATATCTCGGCTATGTGGACGTGTACGTGATGTACCAGTTGCTGGAAGACCCGTCGCACTGGCCCGACGCATGATCGTTCTGGAAACCCCACGCCTGCGCCTGCGCACCATCGCCCCCGACGACGCGCTGTTTTATTATGAACTGGTCAACGATCCC
This sequence comes from Duganella sp., assembly GCA_040508835.1. Lineage (GTDB taxonomy): Bacteria > Pseudomonadota > Gammaproteobacteria > Burkholderiales > Burkholderiaceae_D > Rugamonas. The sequence continues at coordinate 16,643 of JBEVMD010000590.1, forward strand.
ACCTGGCTGGCCCATATCGGCGACAAGGGCATCCGCACCGTCGAGCAGGCGCGCACGGCCATCATCGACGGCCCGGTGGCGATGCAAAGCCGCCACGGCCATTCGCTGTACGTGATGGAGCGCCGCGAGGACGGCCGGGCGCTGGGCCTGTGCGGCCTGATCCGGCGCGACATCCTGCCCGACGTCGATATCGGCTATGCCATCCGGCCGGACTATTTCGGCCAGGGTTATACCTTCGAGGCGGCGCAAGCAGTACTGGCGCTGGCGCGCGACACGCTGGGCATCGAACGCGTGCTGGCCATTACCGCGCCGGGCAATACTGCTTCCATCGGGCTGCTGCACAAGCTGGGTTTACGGTTTGAGGAGATGAAATTGCTGCCTCCCGACAACCGGCCAACGAATATTTATGCGCGCGATTTGTGATGCGCGAACACGGCACGTGTCCCGCAAAGCAGATCAATAAGCTCCGTCTTTGATCAATAATACTTTGACGGTCCTGATCAGTATCACCAAGTCGGTAAAGAGCGACCAGTTTTTGACATACCATGCATCCAGATTGACCCTGGTTTCATAGCTGACGTCATTACGACCACTGGTTTGCCAGAGGCCAGTGATACCTGGGCGTGCTTCAAGATAATAGTTAACCTGGTTGCCATAGCGTGCCAGTTCATCTTGTACAACAGGACGGGGACCGACCAGACTCATTTGGCCCTTGAATACATTCCACAGCTGTGGCAGCTCGTCAAGACTGGTCTTGCGCAAGAAGCCACCGATTTTGGTGATACGCGGATCGTTTTTCAATTTGAAGTCGCGATCCCATTCAGCACGCGCAACAGGATCGGTTGCCAGCAATTCCTTGAGCAAGACATCGGCATTGGGTGCCATCGTGCGGAATTTATAGCAGGGGAATGGCACACCGTTCTGACCGATGCGCATGTGTCCAAAAAACACTGCACCACCGCTCAGGCGTACTTGAATGGCTACCCACAGAAAGAGGGGCGAGGTAAGCGCCAGCAGTAATCCCGAGCAGAATACGTCGAACAGGCGCTTGATCATTTGCGATCCACGCTGCGCCAAATTGTTGCGCATACCCAGCACCAAGACATCATGGGCAAAGAAATGATTGATCGACATGCCTTGCAGCGGCAACCCACGTAGAGACGGCACGATTTGCAGGTCGGGGCAATCGCGGCTTAACTGCTGAATCAGCATCTGGGACGATTCCATGCCACCCTGGTCCAGCGCAAGCACGACATGGGGCGAGCCAAGCTGTTTGAGGGTGATATCCGTTTGCGATCCGAGATGCAGGCACGGTACAGAGCGGCCACGACGGTCGTGATATTGGGTAGCGGTAGGGTGGCTGCCAGGAAGGTCCAGGAAAGCAATCAGGTGATAACCCATCAAGCGCTCGGCTTCGAATACGCGTGCGGTTTCGCGTGCGTTGACGCCGGTACCGACGATGACCATCGGGCGACTCCAGCTGCCGTGACGCAGCATACTGAATTTCAAGATTGCGCGTGAGCCCAGCAACAACAATGGCGCCAGCGTCCACTGCACCAGCGGCAGCAGGCGGGGCATGTCCCAACCGCTGAAAAACGCCAGTGCTACCTGCGCCAGGAGCAACCCCGCACACGCATGCAGCACTTCGCGTACTTCGCGAGCGTAGGGCTTACGTTTGTTGTAATGACCTCGATTCCAGAAAATTACCATTGCCAGCGGGAGCAGCACCAGCGATGCCAGCGCACCAAGCACATTGTCGGCTGCGGTTAAGTCGCTTATGACCAGCAAGCTTTGTGTCAGCACAATGGTCAGCACCAACGCTGTCAGGTCGCTGCCAATCAACAAGCTGCGCTCGGCAACCTTGCTGGCATGCCAGGCTTTGCTCGGCAGAAGGAATGCGTCAATCGGCTTCATGCGTCGCGACTCCCCGACAAGAGAACAACGCCACAATTGGCGGCATATACGCGCTGTGCATACTGCTGTCTACGACGGCACACGCCGCTGTTGTTTGGAATCACGGTATTAAATACGATCAAATAATCGCGTCAGTTTAATGTTGAAGGAAGAAATTTATGCAGCAAGGCATTGTATCGACCGATGGCTTTCTCTGCAATTTCACTCATGTAATGTTCTAAACTTGCTAACTAAACGATGTTGCGGCGCAACACGTTGATTTCAAGAAAGAAATGTTTCCATAAGAAAACATACAAATACGATGGCCCCGGTCATGCTGAGCATTAATACAGCGCCGGCAGCGCAGTCTTTAGCCAGGCCAATGGCAGGATGGGGACTTGGGTGCAGTTGATCGAGCGCATGTTCGAGTGCACTATTGAACAACTCAGCGGCAAGTACCAAACCGCAATTAAGCAACAATAGGGCCCACCAGACAGGGGCTGGTCGCAGCCAGATCAGCACGAGCAGTACACCAAGGGCAGCGACACTCTGCTGGCGCATACTCATTTCAGTGCGCCATGCACTGGCGATGCCATGCCACGCAAACCCGAGGCGTCTGTAGAACGGCTGGTTTTTCATGGAGAAAAGCGGGGAAACAGCGGCCGACCCGAAGGTCGCCCGCAGCATGCATCCATTACCGACTAATTATATGTAAGTAATGAACGCAAGGAATTAACGACCGTGGTGGCTGGTAGCGTGGTGGGTGGTGCCGGAGTTCGAATCCGAAGCGGCAACACCAACAGCTGCCACGGCGGCGCCGATAGCTACCAGGGCGCCGGTGCTCAGGCCAGCAGTGGTGCCGGCAGCAGCGGTACCAGCTGCTGGAGTTGGTGCAGGAGCGGTTTGAGCGAAAGCTTGGCCAGCGGC
>JBEVMD010000605.1:0-5537 GCA_040508835.1 Duganella sp.
ACACCAGCCGGGGGCCCGCACACGCGCGGCCCCCGGTTCGCATTTGGAACTAAACAGTGAATCAACAACTTCCCACCCTGGCCAGCACCTTCGACAAGGCCGTCACGGCCGCCAGAGCACAGTCCGGCGCGGCCGCCAGCATCGCCATCGCCCTCAGTGGCGGTCTCGACTCCTCGGCCCTGCTGCACCTGGCCCATGCCTACGCCCAAGCGCACGGCGTCACGCTGCACGCCTTCCACATCCACCACGGCATCAGCCCCAACGCCGACGCCTGGCTCGTCCACTGCGAACAGGCCTGCGCCACCCTGGGCGTGGCCTTCGAGGCCCGCAAGGTGGCACTGCAGCGCCAGGAAAAAACCGGCACCGAAGAAGCCGCCCGCAAGTCGCGCTACGCCGCGCTGGGCGCGCTGTGCCGCGAACACGGCGTGCAGCTGCTGCTCACCGCCCACCACCTGGACGACCAGGCCGAAACCGTGCTGCTGCAACTGCTGCGCGGCTCCGGCCCGGCCGGCCTGTCCGGCATGGACGCCGCCAACAGCGCCGCCAGCCTGCTGGGCAACGCGCAGCTGGTGATGGCGCGTCCGCTGCTGGCTGCGTCGCGCAGGCAGCTGGACCGGTACGTGGCCGAGCACGCCATCAGCCACATCCACGACGAATCGAACGACGACCCGCGCTTCGCGCGCAATGCGCTGCGCCTGAAGATCATGCCGGCGCTGGCCGACGCTTTCCCCGGCTTCCAGGAACGCCTGGCGCGCAGCGCCGCGCACGCCCAGTCCGCCCAGCGCCTGCTGACCGAACTGGCCGAACAGGACCTGGCCGTGTGCCTGGACGGCGACTGTCTCGACATGACCAAACTGCGCTTGCTCAGCCTGGACCGCATCCACAACCTGTTGCGCCACTGGTTCGGCACGCGCGGCCTGCGCATGCCCAGCGCCGCGTGGCTGTCGGAAATGGTGACGCAGTTGCTGGAAGCGCGCGACGACGCCCAGTTGCTGGTCACGCATCCCGACTGCCACGTGCGCCGCTACCGCGACCGCTTGCACCTGACGCCCAAACTGGCGGACCTGGAAGGCACGCGCGAAGACCAGTTCGACCAGACGCCGGGCACGCCGTTCCGCTGGAACGGCGAGCCCTCCATGGCGTTCCCCGCCTACGGCGGCGTGCTGCACTTCGATCCGGTCGCGCCCGGCACAGGACCGGCGCCGGAGCAGGGCGATGACGCCGCCGTCGCCGATCCCTCGGCCTTGGGACTGGACGCCGACTGGCTGCGCGGCGCGCCCTTGCTGATCGAGTTCCGCCGCGGCGGCGAGCGCCTCAAGCGCGCCCACAACCGTCCCACGCGTCCGCTCAAATACCACTTCCAGGAACTCAACGTGCCGGCGTGGGAGCGCGGCCGTCTGCCGGTCGTGCATGCCGGAAAAGCACTGATTTTTGCGGCCGGCATCGGCATGGATTGCACACTTCTGGCGCCGGGGGAGGGCAAGATACGGCTGCGTTGGCAGGCACTGTAGAAATTCGGCGCGTTGGCCGAATTTTGTATGTGCATATGCCTATACGGTATGAGAATATGAGCTTCTTGACTTGTTATTTTGCACTGCCGCATGTAGAGTTTAGGGTTCCATTTACCTTTAATGAGCGGAAAACTCTCTGTTATGGCTTTAATCGTGCACAAATATGGCGGAACGTCGATGGGTTCGACGGACCGTATCAAGAACGTGGCGCGGCGTGTCGCCAAGTGGCATGACGCCGGGCATCGCATCGTGGTCGTGCCTTCGGCAATGTCGGGCGAGACCAACCGCCTGATCGGCCTGGCCAAGGAAATCCAGTCCCAGCCCGACCCGCGCGAACTGGACATGATCGCCTCCACCGGCGAGCAAGTCTCGGTCGGCCTGCTGGCGATGGCGCTGCTGGCGATCGGCAAGAAAGCCGTGTCCTACGCCGGCTGGCAAGTTGCGATTAAAACCGATTCCGCTTACACCAAGGCCCGCATCCAGTCGATCGACGACACCAAGGTCAACCGCGACCTTGACGACGGCAAGATCGTCATCATCACCGGCTTCCAGGGCGTGGACGACCTGGGCAATATCGCCACGCTCGGCCGCGGCGGTTCCGATACGTCGGCCGTGGCGATTGCCGCCGCCATGAAGGCGGACGAGTGCCTGATTTTCACGGATGTGGACGGCGTGTACACGACCGATCCGCGCGTGGTGTCCGAAGCGCGCCGCCTGAAGGCGATCACGTTCGAAGAAATGCTGGAACTGGCGTCGCTGGGCTCGAAAGTGCTGCAGACCCGCTCGGTGGAATTCGCCGGTAACTACCGCGTGCCGACCCGCGTCCTGTCGTCGCTGACCGACCCGATGCTCGACATCGAACAAGAAGCCAACTCCGGCACCCTGATTTCGTTTGAGGAAGACAAGAACATGGAACAAGCAGTCATCTCCGGCATCGCGTTCAACCGCGACGAGGCCAAAATCACCGTCCTGGGCGTACCGGACCGTCCGGGCGTGGCGTACCACATCCTCGGACCCGTGGCCGACGCCAACATCGAAGTGGACATGATCATACAGAACCAGTCGGTCGAAGGTAAAACCGACTTCACGTTCACCGTGTCCCGCAACGACTACCAGCGCGCCGTGGACGTCCTCAACGGCACCAAGGAGGCGCTGGGCGCCGCCAGCGTGACCGGCGACGCCAAGGTCTCGAAAATCTCCGTGGTGGGCGTGGGCATGCGTTCGCACGTGGGCGTGGCCTCGCAGATGTTCCGCACGCTGTCGGAAGAGGGCATCAACATCATGATGATCTCGACGTCGGAAATCAAAATCTCGGTCCTGATCGACGAAAAATACATGGAACTGGCCGTGCGCGCGCTGCATAAAGCGTTCGAACTGGAAAAAGCATAATATTTTTTGAAAAAATCCGTTGTGTTGCCTTGACCGAAACGGTCCTGGTCTATACTATGACGGTCGTCTGCTGCAGCGTAGTTTGATGAAGCAGACATAGTTGAGTGATCGACTAGGAGACGTGGCCGAGTGGCCGAAGGCACATCCCTGCTAAGGATGCATACGGCTTATACCTGTATCGTGGGTTCGAATCCCACCGTCTCCGCCAGAACCTTAAAAGCCCGCTTCGGCGGGTTTTTTCATTTCCGCCTTTCTCATAGGGGAAACGGCCTTTTTTGAGTCCTGTAGCGTCCGCCAGAATACACTCCAAGCCAGCGCGCACTGGGGGGGTAGGCTGGGGGGTAGGATTTTGCAGGCTCAGCCGACTACCCGCCGTTTTCCGTTTGTTCCAGATCAAATTCCACAGCCTTCGCGGTCGCTACGCTGGTCCGGTTCCGATCACGCGGGAGGACTGTCATGCCCGGCATCCACAAACTGACCAGCCTGGGACTCGCCAAACTGCGCAGCCCGGGCTACTACGGCGACGGCGGCGGCCTCGTGTTACAGGTGTCCGCCTCTGGTACCAGAAGTTGGATTTTCCGCTACCAGCTCGAGGGCAGGCGGCACGAGATGGGCCTGGGTCCCTGCAGTGTGGTGGAGTTGGCCGAAGCCCGCGAACTGGCCAGGCGGTGCCGCCAGCTGCTGCACCAGGGCCTCGATCCGCTTGCCGACCGCCGCGACGCCCGCACGGCGCGCGCTGCAAAGAAAGCCCGCAGCATCACATTCGACCAGTGCGCCGCCGCTTACATCGAGGCCCACCGTGGCGGCTGGCGCAATCCCAAGCATGCGGCGCAGTGGGCGGCCACGCTGGCCACCTACGCGTCGCCGGTGATCGGTACGCTGCCGGTGGCCGACGTCGATACCGACCTGATGGTCAAGATCCTCATGCCGATCTGGAACACCAAGACCGAGACCGCCACCCGCCTGCGCGGCCGCATTGAAAGCATTCTGGACTGGGCAACCGTGAGCAAGTTCCGGCGGGGCGAGAACCCGGCCCGCTGGCGCGGCCACCTCGACCACCTGCTGGCCAACCCCGGCAAAGTCGCGCCCGTCAAAAACCACGCGGCGCTGCCGTGGCGCGACATCGGCGCCTTCATGGCCGAACTGTGCGGCAACGCCGGCATGGGCGCGCTCGCGCTGCAGTTTACGATCCTGACGGCCGCGCGGTCGGGCGAGGTACGTGGGGCTACCTGGGACGAGATCGAACTGCCTGGGCGCCTTTGGACCATTCCGGCGGGGCGCATGAAGGCGAACAAGGAGCACCGGGTGCCGCGGTCGGACGCATCGATGGCGCTGCTGGCAGCGCTGCCGCACCGCGCCGGGGTGCTGTTCCCCGGCGTGAAGCAGCAGCCGCTGTCGGACATGAGCCTGACGGCGGTGCTGCGGCGCATGGGCCGCGATGACATCACCGTCCACGGCTTCCCGTCATCGTTCCGCGACTGGTGCGCGGAGGCGGAAGGCAACAATTTTCCGCGCGAGGTGTGCGAGCATGCGCTGGCGCACAGCTTGCCGGACCGTGTGGAGGCGGCCTATCGGCGCTGCGATCTGCTGCACAAGCGGGTTGTGCTGATGCAGGCATGGGCCATGTATTGTTCCGGGGCGCACTGAGTTCGGGGAGCCACGGCCCTGAAGTTGTCTCAAGAGCCGCAAACACAACTGTACAGTAAGTGACAATTACCCTATTAAGAGCTCTTCGTCGGCCCTTCGCGCATCAGAGATTCAGGGAAGTGACTGGCCGCACGCAGCCTCAGAAACTTCAAAATTGACTTTGTTCCCCGGTTGCGTAGCCTCGGTCCGAGGAAATTGTTGGAACAATGCAGTAGCAGAATCGTTTTTAAGTAGGCTGAAAAAGGAGCGGATTCGCAAGCGCATTTATAAAACCCGAGATCTGGCTAGGGCGGATATATTCGATTACATCGAAGTCTTTTATAATCGAACCAGGCGCCACAGCCATCTAGGGCATGTCAGACCCGAGGCATTTGAACGCGCCTCAATGTGAGGTCACGATTTGTCTGCCGAACCAGTGGAAGTCCACGCCGTAGTTCCGTCGAAACGAAGGCGCAGACTCCCCGCGCGGAAAATGCCATGTAGCTAAAAGGCAACCTTCTTGGCGGCTCGCTTGCATTATTTTGATTACTGTTCAGAATGACAGTATTTATTCGATAAAGAGAGAGATGACATGTCCAGTTACATTTTCATTTCGCCAGGTTCTGATCCGGGCATGGGCAAACCGCTAGCGGACCCGATTTTGAGCGCTGGTGCCAAGCCCACTATGGGGACTTGCCGACCTGACCTGCGCCGATTGGTAAAATTGGGCGACCATATCTTTGTTATTAGTGGCAGCTTGGGAAAACGTGTCAATCAATACGTTATAGGCGGCCTTGAAATTGACAGCAAGCTCGAAGACCAGATCGCGGCTTATGATGCGTTTCCTGAGAACCGCCTGACCTTCGATGAAACCGGACAGCGGCATGGCAACATCATCGTGACTGCGGAGGGTTTGCACGACCCACGCGACAATCACGGAAATTTTGACAGGCGAATCCGAAATTACCTGGTGGGGAAAAATCCGGTTGCGTTGGAAACTCCACGGGAGAT
>JBEVMD010000009.1:0-17020 GCA_040508835.1 Duganella sp.
TGGCCGGGAATAATTTTCCGCCAGTTTTGGTATGATGAAGGGCGCGGCGGGTCTGTCAGAACAGCCCGGCGCGCCTTTTTTACGTTATTTGATGAAGAATTGAGCATAGCTATGTCGCAGAGCGCAGAAACCCCGGCCCAGGACGAACTGGACTACATGACCTCGTGCGCGCTCCCTACCCCGTGGGCGCAGTTCACCTTGCACGCGTTCGTGGAAAAAGCCACCGGCAAGGAACACCTGGCCATGGTGCTGGGCGACATCAGCGACGGCGCGCCCGTGCTGGCCCGCGTCCACTCCGAGTGTTTGACCGGCGACGTGCTGTTCTCGCAGCGCTGCGACTGCGGCGCCCAGCTCGAAGGCGCCCTGAAACGCATTGCCGACGAAGGCCGCGGCGTGCTGCTGTACCTGCGCCAGGAAGGCCGCGGTATTGGCCTGATCAATAAAATCCGCGCCTACCGGCTGCAGGAAGCGGGCGCCGACACGGTGCAGGCCAACGAACAGCTGGGCTTTAAACCGGACCAGCGCACGTACGGCCTGGTCAAGCCGATGCTGGGCCAGTTCGATGTGAAAAGCCTGCGCCTGATGACCAATAATCCGCGTAAGATCGACGCCATGACCAAGCTCGGCATCGAAGTGGCCGAACGCGTGCCGCTGCTGGTGAACCGCAATGCCTTCAATCAGCATTATCTGGACACCAAGGCCGCCAAGCTCGGGCACATGATGAAGCCGCTCACGCCGGCGCCGGCGGAAGACGGCGCGCTGTAGACACAAGCACCAACTCGTCCAGGGACTGCATGAAATTCTCCGTAATTGTTTGTTCTCTTGCCCTGACCTGGGCCACCACGGCGGCACTGGCGGCGCCGACCACGTCGCCGGTCACGCCAGCGCCTGCTGCACCGGCGGCGCCCGCGCTCAAGCCGGCGCCCGGCGCGCCCGGCGCCAAGGCCGATCCCGGCGATCCCGCCGCAGCGGCCGCCACCGATACCGCCCCTCTGCCGCCCCCCTCCACTGCCGCGCAGCACTTGTACGCTTCCGCCAAGAACGATATCCTGCAAGTGCGCTCGCTGCTCAAGAGCGGACGCACGCAATCGTCGGTGGGGTCCGGCTTCTTGATCGGCACCAGCAACCTGGTCGTTACCAACTACCACGTGGTCTCGCAATTCGCGCTCGACCCCGCCACCTACGTGGGCGAATGGGTGGATACCAGCGGCCAGCGCGGCAACGTGGAGCTGCTGGCCGTGGACGTGCTGCACGACCTGGCCGTGCTACGCGTGAACCGCAACGGCACCGGCTTTTTCAAGATGCCCGACCAGCTGGCCAGGCTGACCCAAGGCCAGTACCTGTATTCGATGGGCAATCCGCTCGACCTGGGCTTTGCCATTTCGGAAGGGGCGTACAACGGCGTGATCGCCCGCAGCTTTTACGACCAGCTGATGTTCACCGGCCCCATCAACTCGGGCATGAGCGGCGGTCCCAGCGTCACTGTCGACGGCTCGGTGGCGGGCGTCAATGTCTCCAAGCGCCTCGATGGCGAGCTGGTGAGCTTCCTGGTCCCCGCCCGCTTTGCCCAGGACTTGCTGCGCAAGGTCGAGCGGCAGAACAAGCCGCCGGCGGACTTCACGGCCGTGGTGGCCGGGCAGTTGCTGAGCCACCAGCGCGCCATGGTCGACCAGCTGCTGGCCAGCCCGCTGAGCCTGAAGCCGATGGGCCCGTACCAGGTGCCGGTACGCGAGTCGGAGCAGATGCGCTGCTGGGGACGCTCCAGCGTGAAAGCAGATAAACCGTTTACGGTGGACGACGCCAGCTGCGCCATGGAATCGGCCATCTTCGTCAGCGGCTCGCTGCAGACGGGTCAGATCAGCATCCGCCACCAGTTCATGCGCAGTAACGGCCTCGACCAGTTGCGCTTTGCCCAGCTGGCCAGCGCCTCGTTCAAGAACGAGCACTTCGGCAGCTTCAAGGATGCGCGCTTGACCGGTCCCAACTGCACCGAAGATTTCGTCAAAAGCAAGAATGTGCCGCTGCGCGCCGTGCTCTGCGTGCGCGCCTACCGCAAGTTTGCCGGCCTCTATGATTTCGCCCTGCTCACCGCCACCACCGACCAGGGCTTGATGAGCCTGCAAAGCCGGCTCGATGCGCGTGGCGTGTCCTACGATAACGGCATGCGCCTGACGCAGACGTTCCTCGATGCGCTGTCGCACCCGGCCAAAAAGCCGGCGGTCGCAAAACCTGTCGCGGGAGGCGCACGATGAAAGCCCCCTACTTCATCGAGATCCTGGCGCGCAACGGCGAAGTGCTGCACCGTCAAAAGGTGGACGCGCTGCCTATCCGCATTGGACGCGGCTACGACAACGACGTGATCCTGGACGACGCCCACAGCGCCGCCAGCCACGCCATTGTCGATATGATCGATACCATCGATACGGTCGATCCGGGTGCAGCGGGCACGCTGCAGCTGCGCGACCTGGGCAGCAAGAACGGCACCTTCGTGCGCGGCCAGCGCGCCACCAGCGTCACGCTGGCCGGCGACACCGTCGTGCGCCTGGGCCACACCCGCCTGCGCGTGCGCGCTGCCGACTTCCCGGTGCCGGCCGAAGTGGCCGACACCACCATGCACGCCTGGGAAGGAGCGGTACCGGCCAGCATCGGCCTGGCGCTGATTGCCGTCTTCAGCTGCATCGGTACTTGGCTGTCCGACATCGAACCGTTCGCCCTGATCCGCTACCTGCTGGTGCTGGCCTCCAGCCTGGGCCTGGGACTGCTGTGGGCAGGCGCGTGGGCGCTGGCCAACCGCCTGTTCGGCAGCCACGCGCGCATGGGCCGCCACCTGTTCATCCTGGGCAGCGGCATGGCAGCCGTCTTCATCTGGCGCGCGCTCAGCAGCGTGATTGCCTATGCATGGTCGGCGGAAAGTTTTACCCGCTACGGCAGCCTGGTCACGCTGGCCATCATTTGCACCGTGCTGTTCTTCCACCTGATCACCATCAAGCCGCACCACCCGCGCCGCTTTGCCATCACGGCATGGGTGATGCTGGTGGTGGGCGCGGCGCTGTCGCTGCTGAACAATATGCAGTCCACCGGCCGCGCCTCGGACGAGCTGTACATGTCGGTGCTGCTGCCGCCCGAAGTGCGGCAAAGTGCCGACCACACGGTCGCCCAGTTCATGACCGACGCCGCCAAACTGAAGGAAGGTGCCGACGCGGCACGGGCGCGCGGCGTCAAGGATGGCCTGGTCGAATCGGACGACGACGACGACGACAGCGACGGCGGCGAGTGAACACCTATCGCGGCAGCTGCCACTGCGGCGCGGTGACCTTCGAGGCCGATATCGACCTCAGCCAGGGTACGCTGCGCTGCAACTGCTCGATCTGTTTCAAGGCCCGCTTCTGGCTGGCCATCGTCCAGCCGCCAGCGTTCCGCCTGCTCTCGGGCCAGGACGACCTCACCTTGTACCAGTTTGCCACCAAGCGCGACCAGCACCTGTTTTGCCGCCACTGCGGCATCCGCCCCTTCGGCATCGGCCGCTCGCCGCGGTGGGGCGAGTTTTACGCGGTGAACGTGACATGCCTCGACGATGTCACGCCGGAAGAACTGGCGCGTGCGCCGATCACCTATCTGGATGGGAAGAACGACGAGTGGCGTCTTCCGCCTGCTGAAACAGGACATCTGTAAACCGGTGCAAGACCGATTCCGCACCGATGTACTCACCAACCGCAATAACCGCAACAACCGCATGGTGGTCGGGCGGCGAGGAGGCATCGGCGCCGACGGTGCCGACGGCGGTGCATTGACATTGGATCCCCGCCTGCGCGGGACGACGGAATCAGGCCGCCGGCCGTAAATCCGTCATTCCCGCGCAGGCCGGAATCTAATGAACCTGCTCAGATCCGCCCGCGCCGGAACTCGGCCAGGAACGACTTGGTCGCCTTGGGCGACAGCACCGTCACCGCGTCGCCGTGCCAGGCGTACAGGTACTGGGCGCCGCCCAGGCGGTCCGTCAGTTTGGCGTCCAGCAGGAAGCAGGTACCCACCGGGTACACCGAGACATCCTTCAGTTGCGCCGAGCATTGCACCGGCAGATGCGGCGAAAACGCCTGGCCCGGCACGGGGTGGATTTCCACCGCCGCGCCGCGCTGGACGGAATGCACCGCCACCTGGCGGTACGCGTAGATATCGCGCGCCATCGGTTACACGGCCAGCAGCAGCGCCACCGCTTCGGCGGCGATGCCCTCTTCCCGGCCCAGGTAGCCCAGCTTCTCGTTGGTCTTGGCCTTGATGTTCACTTGCCCTGCTGCCACGCCCAGGTCTTCTGCCACATTGGCGCACATGGCGGCAATGTGGGGCGCCATCTTCGGCTTCTGGGCGATGATGGTGGCGTCGATATTGCCGATGCGGTAGCCGGTGGCCACCACGCGGCGCGCCGCTTCCTTGAGCAGCGTGCGCGAATCGGCACCCTTGAACTGCGGGTCGGTATCCGGAAAATGCTTGCCGATGTCGCCCAGCGCGGCCGCGCCCAGGATCGCATCGGTGATCGCGTGCAGCAGCACGTCGGCGTCGGAATGGCCGAGCAGACCGAGGTGATGGGGGATGTCGACGCCGCCGATGATCAGCTTGCGGTTTTCAACCAGCGCGTGGCAATCGTAGCCCTGGCCGATACGAAATGGTAACTTGGATAGTGTGCTCATGGTGTCCTTGGGTGATGATTCGCCGGCCGCCAGGTACATCTCGGCGATGCGGATGTCGGCCGGCAGCGTGACTTTCAGATTACGGGGATGGCCTTCGACCAGGCGCGGCGCGAGGCCCAGCATCTCGACCGCGCTGGCGTCATCGGTGATGGCATTGGCGTCGGGAGCATTCTCGAGGGCGCGCAGCAGCAAGGCGTGGCTGAACATCTGCGGTGTTTGCGCCAGCCACAGGTGATTGCGCGGCACGGTCGCGACCACGCCATCGGCGCAGCGCTTGACGGTGTCCACCACGGGCAACGCCAGCAGGCCGCCGGCCGGGTGGTCGCCCACGCCCTGCACCAGTTTCTCGATCAGCGCAGGCGTGAGACCCGGGCGCGCCGCGTCGTGCACCAGCACCAGGTCCGTATCCAGCACCTGGCCGCGCAAAACGCGCAGCGCGTTGAGGACCGTGTCCATGCGGGTGGCGCCGCCGCAGCGCAGCACGGTCACGCTGTCGAGTCCCGGCGGCAGCACGGTGTCGATGCGGTCGTCGCCGGCGCTCACCACCACGTACGTGTGCGCGACCAGAGGGCTGGCGCGGAAGGCGTCCACGGCGTGGCGCAGCAGCGGCTTGCCGGCCACGGTCAGATATTGTTTGGGGCCGTCGGCGCCCATGCGCGCGCCCACGCCGGCGGTGGGCAGCAATGCAAAATAACGCGGTATGTCGTTTAAATCGTTCATCAGTGTCTATTGTTTGCGGCGGCGGCGGTCGATGATCTGGCGGATTTCGCCGTTACAGGTGTCAGCCAGCCGCGCGTATTCCTGCGGGGTGTCGATTTTAGCCTGCTCCACGTTGCCCTTGTCGAATTCCGCCTGAATAAACGGGAACCACACGCTGCTGATCTCGTGCTGCAGCGCCGACTGCGCGGTGCCGGACGGCGCGTACAGCGGGCGCGCATCGAAGCGCTTTTCCAGCGCCTCTCGCACCGTCTTCTCCACCCGCACCAGATTGTCCATATAGGCTTTCAGGTGGCGCTGCTCGTGTTCCAGGATCACGTTGTACGGACACGATCCCGGCACGAACTCGTTGCCGACGTAGATCAGCACCGGCGAGTAATTGAGCTTCAGCTCCACCCGCGGCGCCACGCATTCGTAGCCGCTGGCCGCGTCCTGCAAAATCGGGCCGCCCAGCGATGCCGTGTACAGCGCGCGCGTCACCGTCAGTCCCAGCGTTTCCTTCTTGCCGTCGATGCTGCCCGTCTTGAGGGTGAGCGCGCGGTAAGGCAGCTGGTTGTTGATGGTAAAGCCGTTGGTCTTGGTGGACAGTACCGAGATGGTCTTGCTGATGGTGTCTTCGCAGCGGATCTGGAACGGCGTGCGCGCTGCAGCACCGGCACCGGCAGCAGCGGCATCCGCCGCAGCGACCGCACATGCCAGAAAAATCGCCGCCCGCATCGCGTTATCCCAGCTGCCAGTCGCCGGCGCGCAGCTTGTCGAGCCAGAAAGCGCCGATCACGGTTTTCACGTCCGTCACTTTCCCTTCGCGCACCCATTGCAGCAGTTCGTCGATGGAGGCCGTGAACAGTTCCAGGAATTCGCCTTCGTCCAGCTGCTGCGGGCCGGCTGTCAGGCCGCGCGCCAGGTAGATGTCGAGGTGTTCGTCGGCGTACGCAATCGCATTGTGGATGGTGCAGACGAATTGCCAGTCGGTAGCCGTGTAGCCGGTTTCCTCGAGCAGCTCGCGCTTGGCGCAGTCGAGCGGATCTTCGTTGGGGTCGATTTTCCCGGCCGGGAACTCGATGAAGGTCTTGTGGTGCGGGTAGCGGAACTGGTGCTCGAGCAGCACGCGGCCATCGTCTAACAGGGGCAGGATCACCACGGCGCCCGGATGCTGGATGTATTCGCGCACGGTGTGGCGGCCATCGGGCAGTGCGATGTTATCGCGCTGGACTTTGAGGAAGTGGCCATCGTAGGCCAGTTCGCCGTCGATGCGGGTTTCGGTCAGGAGGGTTTTGGCGACATTCACTGGCTGCTCCACTGAGGTTGGTAGAGCAGCAGTGTATCAGGGGGGCGTAAAAAAAACCGTAGCGAGCGGCCTGATATCGTCTCGAGTAGCGCAGGCGTACGGATGTACGCTGAGCAACGCTGGGGCGATAGCGGGTCGCGCAGCAGGTTTTCCTGTCAAGCGAGGGCGGGTTTGCGCAGGTAGCGGACGATAAAGCCGGGGAAGCCGAGGACCAGGAACAGGCAGGCCGAGATTGCGTAGAACTCCCAGGTTTGCGGGAAGCGGGTGCCGATATTGGCTTCCAGCGCAAAGCCGATGGCGCCCACGACAAAGTACAGCGCGACCATTTCCAGCAGCCGGACCACCAGCGGCTTGCGCTGCCTGGTCCAGCGTACCGGCGCGAGCGCGAGCACTTTCTCGTTGAAGAATGGCAGGTTGGCGGCCGCGATGGCTATCGCGATCACCAACCAGCTGGCAACGGCGACATCCATCAGGACGCCAGCGTGGCTTTCATCGCCGCCTGGCAGATCGCCAGCAGCGGGCCTGGCAGCACGCCGAGGGCCAGGATGGCCACGCCGTTCAGGCTCAGGACCAGCTTCATGTCGCCCGGCGCATCGAGCGCGGCGCTGTCGGCCGGCTCGTCGAACCACATGGTTTTCACGATGCGCAGGTAGTAGAACGCGCCGATCAGCGAGAACATCACCGCCACGACCGTCAGCCAGATCTGGCCCGTGCCCAGCACGGCGCTCAGCACCGAGAACTTGGCGGCAAAGCCCACCAGCGGCGGCACGCCGGCCATCGAGAACATCATGATGGTCATCATCAGCGCAAACCAGCCGCTGCGTTTGCCCAGGCCCTTGAAGTCGGCGATGTTGTCGGCGTCGAAACCGGCGCGCGACAGCAGCATCAGCACGCCGAAGGTGCCCACGGTGGTCAGCACATAGGTGACCACGTAGAACATCGACGCGCTGTATGCACTGACCATGCCGCCGCCATCGACCGTGGTGCCCACGCCCGACAGCAGGCCCAGCAGCACGAAGCCGATTTGCGCGATGGTCGAGTAGGCCAGCATGCGTTTCAGGTTGGTCTGGGCAATTGCGGTCAGGTTACCGATGACCAGCGACATCACGGCCAGGACCATCAGCATCTGCTGCCAGTCGATCGCCATCGGCAGCAGGCCTTCCACCAGCAGGCGGATGCACACGGCAAAGGTGGCGATTTTCGGCGCGCCGCCCAGCAGCAGTGTCACTGCCGTTGGCGAGCCTTCATAGACGTCCGGTACCCACATGTGGAATGGCACGGCGCCCAGTTTGAACGCCAGGCCGGCCACCAGGAACACGATGCCGAACACCAGGATCGCAGGCTTGATGGTGCCGGCAGCAACGGCGGTGGCAACCTTCGAGATTTCCAGGGTGCCGGTGGCGCCGTACAGCATCGACATGCCGTAGAGCAGGAAGCCCGATGCCAGGGCACCCAGGACGAAGTACTTCATCGCCGCTTCGGTCGCCTTGTGGTTATCGCGACGCAGTGCAACCAGCGCGTACAGGCACAGCGACATCAGTTCCACGCCCAGGTACACGGTGAGGAAGTGCGAACCGGAGATCATCACCATCTGGCCCAGCGTGGCAAACAGCGCCAGGACGTAGAACTCGCCGCCCAGGTTGCCGCTCATCATGCCGCGCTGGGTGGTGTACTGGCGCGAGTAGATCAGCGTCAGGGCCACGGCCAGGTACGTAAACAGCTTGAGCAGGTTCGACATCGGGTCGGACACGTACATGCCGTGGAAGGTGTAGACGGTGGCGCCGGTGTTGAAGTCGCCGAGCGTGATCGCCGCGCAGACCGCCAGCAGCACCAGCGACAGCACGTACGTGATCGAACGCTTGGACTCCGACAGGAACATGTCGATCAGTAGTAATAGCGAGGCGCCGACGATCATCGTGACCTCGGCATGCGCCGGGCCGATGTTGAACGCCTCTTGTGGAATAGGTGTAATCATTTATGCTTTTCCGATTTTCCGTGGGTCTTAAGGCAGCTTGCTTTTCGCGACATGCGTCAGCAGGTCGGCAACCGACGTCTGCATGGTGTCGGTGAATGGCGCTGGGTACAGGCCCATATACAGCACGGCGATGGCCAGGATGCCCAGCATGAAGAACTCGCGGCCGTTCACGTCGACCAGCGCGGCCACGTGGTGGTTGGTCACTTTGCCGAAGATCACGCGCTTGGCCATCCACAGCGAGTATGCCGCGCCGAAGATCAGTGCCGTGGCGGCCAAGAGGCCGATCCAGAAGTTGTACTGCACGGCGCCCAGGATCACCATGAACTCGCCGACGAAACCGGAGGTCGCTGGCAGGCCGCAGTTGGCCATCGAGAAGAACACGAACAGCGCCGCGAACTTCGGCATCTTGTTGACCACACCACCGTAGTCGGCGATCTGGCGCGAGTGGGCCTGGTCGTACAGCACACCGATACACAGGAACATCGCGCCCGAGATGAAGCCGTGCGAGATCATCTGCACGATGGCGCCCTGCACGCCGATGGCGTTGAAGATGAAGAAGCCCAGGGTCACAAAGCCCATGTGTGCGATCGACGAATACGCGACCAGTTTTTTCATGTCCTTCTGGACCAGCGCGACCAGGCCGACGTAGATCACGGCGATCAGCGACAGCGTGATCACCACGCCCGACAGGTAGTGCGAGGCGTCAGGCGCAATCGGCAGCGAGAAACGCAGGAAGCCGTAGGCGCCCAGTTTCAGCATGATGGCGGCCAGCACGGCGGAGCCGCCGGTCGGCGCTTCCACGTGGACGTCCGGCAGCCAGGTGTGGACCGGGAACATCGGCACTTTCACGGCAAACGCCATGAAGAAGGCGATGAACAGGAAGATCTGCTCTTTCATCGTCAGCACGGCCATGTGCCATTGCAGGATGTCGAAGGTGCCCGTTTGACGGTACAGGTAGATGATGGCCACCAGCGTCAGCAGCGAACCGAAGAACGTGTACAGGAAGAACTTGAACGACGCGTACACGCGGTTCTCGCCGCCCCACACGCCGATGATGATGTACATCGGGATCAGGGTCGCTTCGAAGAAGAAGTAGAACAGCAGGCCGTCCATGGCGCAGAACACGCCGATCATCAGGCCGGACAGGATCAGGAACGCGCCCATGTACTGGGCCACGCGCGACTGGATCACCTGCCACGCCGAGATCACCACGATCACCGTGATGAAGGCCGTGAGCGGCACGAACCACAGCGACAGGCCGTCGATGCCCAGCGCGTAGTAGATGTTGAACGTGTCGATCCACTTGCTGCGCTCGACGAACTGCATGCCGTGGGCGGCATTATCGAAATTGGTAATGAGCGGAATGGTCGCCACAAAGCTGACGATGGCGCCGATCAGCGCGCCGATACGTACCAGGCCGGCGTTGGTATCGCGGCCCAGCGCCAGGATCAGGGCGCCGAACGCGATCGGGAGCCAGATCGCCAGGCTCAGGTACGGAGGTAAGTTGGATAAGGTTGACTGCATCATGGTTTTGTTATCTCTATGCGTATCAGCTAATTAAGCGTGCCAAAACGGCAGGAAGTAGACCAGGAACCCCAGGATGCCCAGGATCATCACGAACGCGTAGTGGTAGATGTAACCAGTCTGGCCCAGGCGCGTCAGCTTCGAGAACCAGTTCACGACCTTGGCGCTGCCGTTGACCAGCAGGCCGTCGATCAGGGTCTTGTCGCCGACATTCCACAGGCCGTTACCGAGCATGCGGGCGCCGCCGGCAAACACCACTTCGTTGAACTTGTCCATGTAGTACTTGTTGTCCAGCAGCGTGTGGATGGCTTTGAACTTGGCAAAGAACCAGGCCGGCACGCGCGGGTTGATCATGTAGCAGTAGTACGACGTGGCCACACCGGCAATGGCCAGCCACAGCGGCAGAGTCGTCAGCGAGTGGATCGCCATGGCCATGGCACCGTGGAATTCTTCATTCAGGATTTCCATCGCCTTGTGGTTTTCACCGACGAAGATCACGTTCTTGAAGAAGTCGCCGTGCAGCATCGGGCCGATGGCGATGTAACCGATCAGGACCGACGGGATCGCCAGCATCACCAGCGGGAACCAGACCACGAATGGCGATTCATGCGGCTTCTGGCCAGGTTCCAGGCCGTGGTGGCCGTGGTCGTCTTCTTCTTCCTCGTGGTGGGCGTCGGAATCATGACCATGATCGTCGTGGGCGCCGTGGGCGGCAGCCGGTGCGTGGTGGGCATGCGCGTCATGACCGTGGGCATGGGCCTGGCCGAAACGCTCTTTACCGTGGAACACCAGGAAGTACATGCGGACCGAGTAGAACGCGGTCACGAACACGCCGGCCAGCACGGCGAAGTTGGCGAAACCGGCGCCCCAGATATGGGTTTCGTGCACGGCTTCGATGATCGAGTCTTTCGAGTAGAAACCCGAGAAGAACGGCGTGCCGATCAGTGCCAGCGAACCCAGCAACGACGTGATCCAGGTGATCGGCATGTATTTGCGCAGGCCGCCCATGTTGCGGATGTCCTGGTCGTGGTGCATGCCGATGATGACCGAGCCGGCGCCGAGGAACAGCAGTGCCTTGAAGAAGGCGTGGGTCATCAGGTGGAATACGGCCACCGAGTAAGCGGAGCAACCGAGTGCCACGGTCATGTAGCCGAGCTGCGACAGCGTCGAGTAAGCGACCACGCGCTTGATGTCGTTCTGGATGATGCCCAGGAAGCCCATGAACAGCGCGGTAATCGAACCGATCACCAGGATGAACGACAGCGCGGTGTCCGACAGCTCGAACAGCGGCGACATGCGCGACACCATGAAGATGCCGGCGGTCACCATCGTTGCGGCGTGGATCAGGGCCGAGATCGGGGTAGGACCTTCCATCGAGTCCGGCAGCCACACGTGCAGCGGGAACTGGGCCGATTTACCCATGGCGCCGATGAACAGGCAGATGCACGCCACGGTCAGCAGCGCCCAGTCGGTGCCTGGCAGCGTGAGCAGCGCCAGCGCTTCGCGCTTGGCAAACACTTCCTGGTAGTTCATGGTGCCGGCGTAGGCCAGCAGCAGGCCGATGCCGAGGATGAAGCCGAAGTCGCCCACGCGGTTGACCAGGAACGCCTTCATGTTGGCGATGATCGCGGTCGGACGCTTGTACCAGAAACCGATCAAGAGGTACGAGACCAGGCCCACCGCTTCCCAGCCGAAGAACAGCTGCAGGAAGTTGTTGGCCATGACCAGCATCAGCATCGAGAAGGTGAACAGCGAGATGTACGAGAAGAAGCGGTTATAGCCTTCGTCTTCCGCCATGTAGCCGATGGTGTAGATGTGCACCATCAGCGACACGAACGTCACCACGCACATCATCATGGCCGACAGCGAGTCGATCTGGAAGCCGACTTCGAAGTTGATGCCGGCCATCGTCATCCAGTGGTAGACGGTGCCGTTATAGGTAGCGCCGTCGAGCACGTCGTTGAACGTCATCGCCGACAGGATGAAGGCAATCAGTACGCCCAGGATGGTCGCCGTGTGGGACGTTTTGCGTCCCACGACATTGCCGAAGAATTTGGTTCCTAACAAACCCGCAATCGCGGAGCCGACCAGCGGCGCCAGAGGTACGGCCAGTAGGAGGTTAGGGTTGAGAGTACCCGCCATGATGAACCTTAATCGTTATTTTTCGAAATGAGAACCAAGCCCGGGATTAACCCTTGAGCCTATCGAGGTCTTCCACATTGATGGTGTCCAGGTTACGGAACAGCACCACCAGGATCGCGAGGCCAATGGCCGATTCGGCAGCGGCCACGGTCAGGATGAAGAAAACAAAGATCTGGCCGGCTGCGTCGCCCCAGTAATGGGAAAACGCGATGAAGTTCATGTTCACTGCCAGCAGCATCAGTTCGATGGCCATCAGCAGAACGATGATGTTCTTGCGGTTCAGGAAAATACCAACGATCGAGATCGCGAACAGGATCGCGCCAAGAACCAGGTAGTGAGCAAGCGATAAAGTCATGGGGTCTCCTTGTTCTCTGCCGAAGCCGGGACTTGTCCGCGCGTGGTGACCGGGGCGATCTTGACGATCTTCAGGCGGTCGTTACGTTTGACGCGGACGGCGTCGGCCGGATCGAAATGTTTGCTGTCCTTGCGTTTGCGCAGGGTCAGGGCCACGGCGGCAATGATGGCCACCAGCAGGATCGCGGCAGCGATCTCGAAGCCATACACATATTTGGTGAAGATCTGGATACCCAGCTCCTTGGTGCCGCCGATGTTGCCGGCTGCAACCGCTTGCTGGTCGAACGACAGGAACGAGCGCCACAGCACGGCCGCCATTTCCAGCACGATGATCACGCCCACGAAACTGGCCACCGGCAGGTAGCTCCAGAAGTTTTCGCGCAGGCGGCCGGTATCGATGTCGAGCATCATCACCACGAACAGGAACAGCACCATCACCGCGCCCACGTACACGAGCACCAGCACGATGGCCAGGAACTCGGCTTCGAGCAGCATCCAGATGCCGGCGGCCGAGAAGAACGACAGCACCAGGAACAGTGCCGCGTGGACCGGATTGCGGGCCGTGATAACGCGCGTTGCTGCCAATATCATGATGGCTGCAAAGGCGTAGAACAAAGCAGTTTTAAATTCCATAACTAACCCAAGAGACGTACAGTTTTTGTTTGAACCACCACTGCGGCGGACAGAGCGTTACCGAGGTTGCCAGTGCCGCCCTGCCCGCCTGTCGTCAGCGGTAAGGAGCGTCCGCAGCGCGTGCTTCGGCGATCTGGTTTTCGTAACGATCGCCCACGGCCAGCAGCATTTCCTTGGTGTAGTACAGATCGCCGCGTTTCTCGCCGTGGTATTCCAGCACGTGCGTCTCGACGATCGAGTCCACCGGGCACGATTCTTCGCAGAAGCCGCAGAAGATGCACTTGGTCAGGTCGATGTCGTAACGCGTGGTGCGGCGCGAACCGTCGTCGCGCTGCTCGGATTCAATGGTGATCGCCATCGCCGGGCACACTGCTTCGCACAGTTTGCAGGCGATGCAGCGCTCTTCCCCGTTCGGGTAGCGGCGCAGCGCGTGCAGGCCGCGGAAGCGCGGCGACATCGGCGTCTTCTCTTCCGGGTACTGCACGGTGATCTTGCGCGAGAACATATATTTGCCCGTCAGCGCCATGCCCTTGATCAGTTCGGTCAGCATGAAGCTGCCGATGAAGTCTTTTAAGCGTTCCATTTGTCTCTCTTCCTTAGTTCCAGATATTCCATGGGGAATGCATCCAACCGGCCACGAACACCAGGTATACCAAAGTCAGCGGGATGAACACTTTCCAGCCCAGACGCATGATCTGGTCGTAACGGTAGCGGGGGAACGTACCGCGCACCCAGATAAAGACGGAGACCAGGAAGAACGTTTTCGCGAACAACCAGAAGAAGCCGCCGAAACCGCCCCAGAATTCCAGGAACGCAAACGGTGCCGACCAGCCGCCCAGGAACATGATCGAGGCCAGGGCCGCGATCAGGATCATGTTGGCGTATTCGGCCAGCATGAACATGGCATACGCCATACCCGAGTATTCCACCATGTGGCCGGCAACGATTTCCGATTCACCTTCCACCACGTCGAACGGGTGGCGGTTGCACTCGGCCAGGCCGGAGGTCAGGTAGACCACGAACAGCGGCAGCAGCGGCAGCCAGTTCCACGACAGGAAGTTGACGCCATGCGACGCCATCGTGCCCACTTGCTGGCTGGCGACGATGTCGCCGAAGTTCAGCGAACCGGTGATCATCAGGATCACGACCAGCACAAAGCCCATCGGGATTTCGTACGAAATCATCTGGGCCGAAGCGCGCATCGCGCCCATGAACGAGTACTTCGAGTTCGATGCCCAGCCGGCGATGATGATGCCGTAGACTTCCATCGACGTGATTGCCATCAGCAGCAGCAGGCCGGCGTTGACGTTGGCCAATACGGCTTCGGGACCGAAAGGCACCACTGCCCAGGCCGCCAGTGCCGGCATGATGGTCATGACGGGACCGATCACGAACAGGCCGGGGTTGGCCTTGGCCGGGGTGATGATTTCCTTGAACAGCAGTTTCAGCGCATCGGCAATCGGCTGCAGCAGGCCGCCGGGACCGACGCGGTTGGGACCGACGCGGATCTGGATCCAGCCGATCAGCTTGCGCTCCCACAGGGTCAGGTAAGCGACCAGGCCCATCAGTGGCAGCAGCACCACCACGATGCGGATCAGCGCCCAGACCGCTGGCCATACGGGGGCCAGCACGCTGTTGGCGCCCAGGTCGTGTAACGTCGTGACGAATTCAGGCAGAGCCATTATTTCACCTCTCCTGCTTTTTCAACGGTAATGGAACCGAACATGCTGCCCAGCGCGGCGGTCGACGCATGAGCGGCGGCAACGCGCACGGCGTTGGCCGGCAGTTTGGTGTCGACAGCGGCGACCAGCAGCGCGCTGCCCGTGCCTTGCGTGACCTTGACGGTGTCGCCGGCGATCACGCCCAGCTGCTGCGCCAGGTCGAACGACAGGTGCGCTTTCGGCGCAGCCGCATCGGCCATTTTCTGCAGCGATTCGGCGCGGCGCACGATGGCGTCGGCAAAGTAGATCGGCACATCGGCGATGCGCTCGATGTTACCCAACTGCGCAGCCGATACCGAGGTCGACGCGGTCAGCGCCTGCGCACCGGTATTGTTCAGCTTAGCGGTGACATCGAAGTTCCCAGCGCCCAGCACTTCGTCACGCACCGCTTCCGAGGTGTCGTAGTCGAAGCCGCTCAAGCCCAGGATGTTGCCCAGCACGCGCAGCACTTTCCATGCCGGGCGGGTTTCCAGCAGCGGCTTGACGGTGCCGTTGAAGCTTTGCGCGCGGCCTTCGCAGTTCACAAAAGTGCCCGAGGTTTCGCTGAACGGCGACACCGGCAGCAGCACGTCGGCGTAGTCGAGGCCATGCTTGAAGGCGGACATCACGACCACCATTTCCGCCTTGTTCAAGGCAGCGATGGCCGCTTGCGGATTGTGCGCGTCGAGCTCAGGCTCGACGTTGAGCAGCACGTAAGCCTGCTTGGCTTCCGTAAACGCTGGCGCGGTGGCGGTGTTAGCGTTAGCAATGTACGCACCCACGGTGTTGGCCGCTTCGGTCAGGTAGCCGAGCTTGGCGCCGGTCTGCTCCGCCAGCCATTGGGCGGCAGCATGCAGCGCGGCCGCTTGCGGATGCTGTACGGCAGCGTTGCCGAGGAAAATACCCTTGCGCTCGCCCGACACCAGCGAAGCGGCGACAGCCTTGGCCGCGTCCGATGCTTCGATGCCGTCGAAACCGGCAGGCGCAGCCACCGACTTGGCAGCAGCCACGGCGGAAACGATTTGCGACAGGCTCGAGAGCCATTCCGACGGTGCAGCGATGACTTTGCTCGCCACGTTGATCAGCAGGTCGTCGTCAGTTGCGTGCAGGATCGACAGCTTGGCGCCGCCCTTCACTGCCGTGCGCAGGCGGGTGGCCAGCAGCGGGTGATCCTTGCGCAGGAACGAGCCGATCACGAAAGCGCGGTCGAGCGCGCCGAATTCGTTGATCGACATGCCCAGCCATGGGGTCACGCCGGCCAGCGAGAAGTCGGACTGGCGCAGGCGCGTGTCCACGGTGCCCATGCCTTGCGTGAGCTTTTGCAGCAGGTGCAGTTCTTCCAGCGTCGAGTGCGGCGTGGCCAGTGCGGCCAGCGCATTGGCGCCGTGTTCGTGACGAATGTTTTTCAGGCCGTGCGCGACGTATTCCAGCGCGGTCTGCCAATCGACTTCTTTCCACTCGCCGCCCTGCTTGAGCATGGGCTGCGTCAGGCGGTCGGCCGCTTCCAGGCCTTCGTACGAGAAGCGGTCCTTGTCGGAAATCCAGCACTCGTTGACGGCGTCGTTTTCCAGCGGCAGCACGCGCATGACTTTGCCGGCCTTGACCTGAACGATCAGGTTGGCGCCGAGGCCGTCGTGCGGCGACACCGATTTACGGCGCGACAGTTCCCAGGTACGGGCGCTGTAGCGGAACGGCTTCGAGGTCAGCGCGCCGACCGGGCACAGGTCGATCATATTGCCCGACATCTCGGAGCTGACTGCCTCGCCCACGAAGGTGGTGATCTCGGCGTGTTCGCCGCGGCCCAGCATGCCCAGCTCCATCACGCCGGCCACTTCCTGGCCGAAGCGCACGCAGCGGGTGCAGTGGATGCAGCGCGTCATGTCGGTCGAGATCAGCGGGCCCAGTTCTTTGTTGTTGACGACGCGCTTTGGCTCCTCATAGCGCGAACCGCTGGCGCCGTAGCCAACCGCAAGATCCTGCAACTGGCACTCGCCGCCCTGGT
>JBEVMD010000087.1:0-10897 GCA_040508835.1 Duganella sp.
CTGTTTACCATGTACAAGGGCCGCATCCGCTACGAAGTACCGATGCTGTGGACCGTGGGCTTCATGCTGACCTTTGTCATCGGTGGTATGACCGGCGTGATGCTGGCAGTGCCGCCAGCCGACTTCGTGCTGCATAACTCGCTGTTCCTGATCGCCCACTTCCACAACGTGATCATCGGCGGCGTGGTGTTCGGTCTGTTTGCCGGTATTAACTTCTGGTTCCCGAAAGCGTTCGGCTACAAGCTCGACGACTTCTGGGGCAAGGTATCGTTCTGGTGCTGGCTGGTCGGTTTCTGGGTGGCGTTCACGCCGCTGTACGTGATGGGCTTCATGGGCGTCACCCGCCGCATGAACCACTTCGACGATCCTTCGCTGCAAAAATGGTTCATCATCGCCGCCTGCGGCGCGCTGATCATCGCAGCCGGTATCGGCGCCTTCCTGGTGCAGCTGTACGTGAGCTTCAAGAACCGCGACAAGCTGCGCGACGTGACCGGCGACCCATGGGGCGGCCGTACGCTGGAGTGGGCGACCTCGTCGCCACCGCCAGACTACAACTTCGCGTTCACGCCAGTGGTGCACGACAGCGACAGCTGGGCTGACATGAAAGAAAACAACTATCAGCGTCCGAAGAGCGGTTTCGTGGCGATCCACATGCCGAAGAACACGGAGATGGGCTTCATCATCGCCGCGCTCAGCGCCGTGGTCGGTTTCGCCCTGGTCTGGCACATGTTCCTGATCGCCGGCCTGAGCTTCGTCGCCATGATGGTTGCCATCATCAAGCACACCTTTAACTACAAGCGCGACTACTACATCCCTGCGGAAGAAGTAGTTCGTACCGAAGAAGCCCATACCCGTCTGCTGGAACGCCATGTCTGAAATTACCGCTAACGGCGCCGCGAGCGCCGACCCAAGCGCGCGTTACTGGACGCGCGACCACCACCCGGAGAACAGCACGCTGCTGGGCTTCTGGTTGTACCTGATGAGCGACTGCCTGCTGTTTGCCGGCCTGTTCGCAGCTTACGCCGTGCTGGGCCGCAACTATGCGGGCGGCCCGACCGGCGCCGAGCTGTTCGAACTGCCGACCATTCTGCTCAACACGGCATTCCTGCTGCTGTCGTCGATCACCTACGGCTTCGCCATGATTGCGGCCCAGCGCCGCAAGCTGGGCGCGGTCATCGGCTGGCTGATCATTACCGGCCTGTTCGGCGCGGCGTTCCTGTTCCTGGAAATCGAAGAGTTCCGTCACCTGATCCACGAAGGCGCCGGTCCGCAACGCTCCGCGTTCCTGACCTCGTTCTTCGCGCTGGTGGGCACCCACGGTCTGCACGTGACCTTCGGTACCATCTGGCTGATCACGCTGATCTTCCAGCTGAAAAAGCACGGCCTGACCGTGGAAAACCGCCGCCGCCTGATGTGCCTGTCGATGTTCTGGCACTTCCTGGACGTGATCTGGATCGGTGTCTTTACCTTTGTTTATCTGATGGGAGTTCTGCCTTGAGCGCGCCAATTAATCACGGTGGTCACGCAGGCCACGATCACCACGGCCATGACGACCACGGTCATCACGAACAGGACGACGGCAACCACGGCACGATGAAGGACTACGCGATCGGCTTCGTGCTGTCCGTGATCCTGACCGCGATTCCGTTCTGGCTGGTCATGGCCAAGGTGTTCGACAAGTCGAGCACCACCGCCATGGTCGTACTGGGCTTTGCCGCCGTGCAGATCGTCGTCCACATGGTCTACTTCCTGCACATGAACGGCAAGATCGAAGGCGGCTGGACCCTGCTGTCCACGCTGTTTACGCTGGTGTTGCTCGTCATCGTACTGGCCGGTTCCATCTGGGTCATGTACCACATGAACGTCAACATGATGCCGTCCATGGGTGATGACGTGCACAACATGCATGACATGAAATGACGGGCGGCGCTGAACAGCGCCAGCGTTCCCGCACCCTGCGCATCACCATGGCCGTCCTGGCCCTGGTGATGTTTGCAGGGTTTTTTGCTTTGGGAACCTGGCAAGTCTACCGACTGCAATGGAAGCTGGCGTTGATCGAACGGGTCGACCAGCGCGTGCATGCCCCGGCCACCCGCGCGCCCTCCGTGGCGCAATGGTCGCAGGTCAATACCGAGGCCGACGAGTACCGCCACGTGCGCATCGACGGCGTGTACCTGCCGGGATCGGACACGCTCACGCTGGCCTCGCTCGAACGCGGCATCGGCTACTGGGTGGTCACGCCGCTGTGCACGGCCGACGGCGGCATCGTCCTGGTCAACCGCGGCTTCGTCCCGGCCGGCGCCGGCGGCTGGCGTGCCCAGCCGGCGCCGCCGATGGCCAGGCAGGGCGCCTGCGGCGCCGTGATGGATCAGCCGCCGGTCACGGTGGAAGGTCTGCTGCGCGTGACGGAGCACGCCTCGTCGCTGCGCCAGAACGAGCCGGCGCGCAATTACTGGTACACGCGCGACACGGCGGCGATTGCCAGGTCGCGCGGCCTGCCGGCCGTGGCGCCGTACTTCATCGACGCCGATGCCGCGTCGGGTAAACTGCAGGTCGCCGGCGACGCCGTGCAGCCGGTGGGCGGGTTGACGGTGGTCTCGTTCGTCAACAATCACCTGGTGTATGCGCTGACCTGGTTTGGTCTGGCATTGATGGTGCTGGGCGCCGTGTTCTGGGTCGTGCGCGACGGCCGCAAGGCGGGCAAGGCTGCCAGGGCCGGCAATGCCGACAATGCCAACAACAAGAACCGCTAGCAGTCCCGTGAAAGCATGAATGGCGAAAGCGCATAAAAACCCGTATGACCACGGTCGCCGGCCGGCGCCGGTGATCGAACCGCTGGCCGCTGCCGACTCGATCACCCACGCAGCCGGCCACAAGAATATGCAGCAGCTGATCCAGCTGCGCTGGATCGCCGTGGTCGGCCAGATCACCATGATCGCCACCGCGTCGCTGCTGCTGGACGTGCAGGTGCCGATGCCCGCCATGCTCAACGTGCTGGCCTGCCTGATCGCCTTCAATATCGCCAGCACCCTGCGCTGGCAGGAAAACCAGGTGGTTTCCAACAGCGAGCTGCTGCTGGCGCTGACGGTGGACGTGGCCAGCCTCACGGCCCAGTTGTACCTGTCTGGCGGCACGTCCAATCCGTTCGTGTTCCTGTATCTGCTGCACGTGATCCTGGCGGCCGTGCTGCTGGAAACCTGGTCCACCTGGACGATTGCCGGCGTCACCTTCGCCTGCATCGCCAGCCTGGCGCTGTTCTCGGAACCGCTGCGCCTGCCGCTGGACCAGGAGCGCGGCATCATGAGCCTGTACGTGCAGGGCATGCTGCTGTGCTTTGTGCTGGACGCGGCGCTGCTGGTGGTGTTCGTCAACCGCATCATGCGCAATATGCGCAACACGGCGTCCAAGCTGGCCGACCTGCGCCAGCGCGCGGCCGAGGAGGAACACATCGTGCGCATGGGCCTGCTGGCGTCGGGCGCGGCGCACGAGCTCGGCACGCCGCTGGCCACGCTGGCCGTGATTCTCGGCGACTGGAAGCACATGCGCGAATTCAAGGGCAACCCGGTGCTGCTGGAAGAAATTGCCGAGATGGAGACCCAGCTCAAACGCTGCAAGTCCATCGTCAGCGGCATCCTGCTGACGGCCGGCGAGACGCGCGGCGAATCGTCGGCCGCCACCACCATCAACACCTTCCTCGACGACCTGGTGGCCGAGTGGCGCATCGGCCGTCCCGTGCAGGCGTTCGAGTTCGACAACCGCATCGACCCGGATTTGCCGGTGGTGTCCGACTCCACGCTCAAGCAGATGATTTATAACGTGCTCGATAACGCGCTGGAGGCGTCGCCGACATGGCTGCGGCTGGAAGCGTCGGTCGAGCAGGCGTCGCTGGTGCTGCAGGTGAGCGACGCCGGCCCCGGTTTTGCCGAGGAGATCCTGACCCGCTTCGGCAAGCCGTATAATTCCAGCAAAGGCCGTCCGGGCGGCGGCCTGGGGCTGTTCCTGGTGGTGAACGTGGCGCGCACGCTGGGCGGCGCCGTCACCGCAGGCAACCTGGAGCAGGGCGGGGCAGTGGTGCGCCTGACGCTGCCGCTGTCCGCCATTGAAAACCAATCGGAACACACACATGACTTCTGAACGCGTCCTGCTGCTGGTCGAAGACGACGCGGCGTTTGCCCGCACCCTGGCGCGCTCGTTCGAGCGGCGCGGCTATCGGGTCTTGACGGCGGAAAACGTCGACGAGGCCAGCGCGGTGCTGACCGAACATTCGCCCGGCTATGCCGTCGTCGACCTGAAATTGAAAGGCAATTCGTCGGGCCTGGCCTGCGTGCAGATGCTGCACCAGCACGACCCGGACATGCTGATCGTGGTGCTGACCGGCTTTGCCAGCATCAACACGGCCGTCGAGGCGATCAAGCTGGGCGCGTGCCAGTACCTGGCCAAGCCGTCCAACACGGACGACATCGAGGCGGCATTCCTGCACGTGGCCGGCACGGCCGAGCTGGAGCTGACCAACCGCGCCACCTCGGTCAAGACGCTCGAGTGGGAGCACATCCACACGGTGCTGGCCGAGACCGATTTCAATATCTCGGAAGCCGCGCGCCGGCTCGGCATGCACCGGCGGACGCTGGCGCGCAAGCTGGAGAAGCAGCGCGTGAAGTAATGCCGCCGTAAAGCGGTCATGCGACCGTGAGGCGGGCGGCGCTCAGCGCCGCAAGATCTTGTCCAGGTACTCGCCGTGGGTGGGCAGCATGGCCACGACGTCGACCAGGTTCTGGCGGCGCTGGCGCAACCACGCCGCACTGGCGTCCGGCGCCGGGGCGCCGAAGGCCGGATCGCTGCGGTCGGGCCAGTGGTGCATGCCCGCGTGCACGGCCAGCCAGCTGGTGGCGTCAAACCCTTCTTCGTCGTATTGGTGCAGCACGCCCGCCTGGCGCCATGCGTGCAGCTTGTAGGCCAGCGTTTCGGGCAGCGCCATGCTGGCCATGTCGCGCCAGAACGGCGTGTCGCGTCGCGCCGTCAGGCAATAGTGCAGGATCAGGAAATCGCGGATGCGTTAGAACTGGCGCACCAGTCCGGCGTTATACGCGGCGATGCTGTCCGCACTCACGGGAGCGCCGCCGTGCAGCCGTTCGATCAGCCGACCCAGGCCGCTTTGCACGAGATAGATGCTGGTCGATTCCAGCGGTTCCAGAAAGCCGGTCGCCAGGCCCAGTCCCACCACGTTGTGGCGCCAAAACTGTTGCCGGTGCCCCGTCGTGAAGCGCAGCAGGCGCGGCTCGGCCAGGGGCGGTCCGTCTAGCCGCGCCAGCAATTGTTCGCGCGCGTGCGCTTCGGAGATGTAGCGGCTGGCGAAGACATGGCCGTTGCCGGTGCGGTTCTGGAGCGGAATGCGCCAGGCCCAGCCGGCCTCCAGCGCCGTCGCGCGCGTGTACGGCGGCAAATGGGCGCCGTGGTGCGCGACCGGGCACGCCCACGCGCGGTCGACAGGCAGCCAGTGGCTGAAGTCGACAAACGGCACGCCCAGCGTGCGTCCCAGCAGCAGGGAGGCGAAACCGGAACAGTCGACGAACAGGTCGCCTTCGACGGTCCTGCCGTCGGCCAGCACCAGGTGCGCCACGCCGCCATCGGCGCGGCGCGCCACATCGACCACCTTGCCTTCGATGCGGCGCACGCCGCGCTGCTGTGCCAGGCCGCCCAGGTAACGGCCGTACAGCACGGCGTCGAAGTGGTAGGCGTAGTCGAAGCGGGCGCCGCGCTCCGGGGCCGGCGCGCAGAAGCGTCCGTGCAGCGCCATGACCGTGGGCAGGCACTGCTCGCCCAGCATGCCGACGTCGCTCCCGCCCTGGCGCACGCGCCGGTACTGCGCCCACGGCGCATCGGGCCCCGTCAGCGGGCCGAAGTCGCCGAAGGTGTGGAAATAGCGGTCGCCGCGCATGCGCCAGTCGGCAAACTCGATGCCCAGCTTGAAGGTGCCGTTGCTGGCCCGCAGGAAGTCGGCTTCGTCCACGCCCACGATCTGGTGAAAGCTGCGGATCGAGGGAAACGTCGCTTCGCCCACGCCGACGATGCCGACTTCTTCCGATTCCACCACCGTGATGCCGGCGCGCGGCAATGCGGTCGCCAGCCCCAGCGCCGCCATCCAGCCGGCAGTGCCGCCACCGAGCACCACGATACGATCATATTTTACGTCCACTCCGTCTCCCTGCTGTTCTGGTTCCCTGGTTCCCCGGCTCCGATGGCGGGCATCGGCAACCAGTCAGCTTGCGAAGCGGACGACCGGCGCTGCACATTGCGCTGTTCGTCGCCTTGCACGCTGGCCCCCGGCCTCGCAGCGCCAGTGTAACCGGGCGCGCAGCCCGGGCGCCAGCGTGGCTATCCCGGGACGGCGGCGGAACCACAGCGACACCACAGCGACACCACAGCAAAATCACAGCGGAACCAGAGGCCTGACTCAGGCCGCATCCGGCTGTCCGCCGTTTTCGCCGCGTGCGCTGTCGAGCACGATACCCAGTGCATGGACGAACGCGGCCAGCAGCCCGTGGATGTCGTCGTGTTCGGCGCGCAGGCGGTCTTCCAGCGCGGTGGCCGTTTCGAACAGTTCGGTGGCCGAGAGGTTGCCGGCAGCGCCCCGTACTTTATGGACCAGCTCGGCCGCATCGAGCCAGCGGCTGTCGTCGATGGCGGCCTGGACCCTTGCGCCGGCGCCGTCGAAATCCTTGGCGAACATGGTCAGCAGGCGCTTGAACAGCGCCATGTGGCCGCCCAGGCGCTCGAGCGCGGACGCCATGTCGATGCCCGGCACGCTGGCAAGAATGAGTGCCGGCGCTGCCGGCGCCAGCGGTCCGGCCGCGTCCGATGGCAGCGGCAATGCGGCCGGCAGCGCCGGCGCGGCAGCGGGCGGCGATGGCGAAAACTGCGCGGGCGCCGGCGGCAGGTCGGCCGCGCGCGACTGGTCGGGCGCCACCCAGGCCGCCAGCACCGTGTACAGCGTGTCCGGGTTGATCGGCTTGGTGACGTAGTCGTTCATATCCATGTTCAGGCACCGTTCGCGGTAGCCGGCCACGGCGTGGGCAGTCATGGCAATGATGGGCAGGCCCGCGTGGCGTTCGTCGGCGCGGATCAGCGCCGTGGCCTGGTAGCCGTCCATGTCCGGCATCTGGATGTCCCTCAGTACCGCGTCGTACTTGCGTTCCCCGACCATGCGGGCCGCTTCGTCGCCGCTGCCGGCCAGGTCGGACCGCACGCCCGCGCGCTGCAGGATTTCGCTGGCCACCTGCAGGTTGATGTTGTTGTCGTCCACCACCAGCACGTGGGCGCCGCGGATGCGCTGCACGGCAAACGACGGGGGCGGCGCCAGCTTGACGGCCACCTGGCCCGCATCGAGCCCCAGCGCCTGCAGCACGGCGCTGCGCAGCAGGTACGGGTTGACGGGCTTGTCCACGAATGGCGTGGTGCGGATCAGCTCGGCCGCGGCAAAATTGTTTTCGCGCGCGTAAGCGGTGACCATCAGCACCGGCGGCACGGCTGCCAGTTCGGCGTCGTCGGCAATGTGCTGCAGGGTTTCGATGCCGTCGATGTCGGGCATGTCGGCGTCCATCAGCAGCATGTCGAACGCGGTGAGCTGCATGGCCGCCACGGCGGCCGCGCCCGACGCCACCGCCGTCGCCTTCAGCCCCAGCGCATTGAGCAGCACCTTGAGCATGTGGCGCGCCGCCAGGTTGTCGTCCACCACCAGCACGCGCTTGCCCAGCGCGGCGTCCGGCACCGGCAGCAGGCGCCGGGCCTGGTCGGCCGCCAGCTGGATCGGCACCGTGAAACTGAAGCTGCTGCCCATGTTCGGCTCGCTGTCCACCGCGATCACGCCGCCCATCTTGCGCACCAGCTGCTGCGAGATCGCCAGGCCGAGCCCGGTGCCGCCGTACAGGCGCGTGGTGCTGGCATCTGCCTGGGCGAACGCCTGGAACAGGCGCGCCTGTTGTTCGGGACTGATGCCCAGGCCGCTGTCCTCCACGGCAAAGCGCAGCATGACCGCGTCGGGCACGATGGCCACGACGTCCCTGGCCAGCTCCACCCGCACTTCGATGTGGCCGCTGGCCGTGAACTTGAGGGCGTTGCCCACCAGGTTGACCAGGATTTGCGACAGGCGCAGCGGGTCGCCCAGCAGGTTGGACGGCACGTCGGGCGAGGCCCAGATCACCAGCTCCAGCCCGCGCTCGGCGGCGCGCCAGCTGAACAGGTCGGCCAGCTGGTTGAGCGTGTCGAGCAGGTCGAACGGCAGCGCTTCCAGCTCCAGCTTGCCCGACTCGATCTTGGAAAAATCGAGCACGTCGTTGATGATTTCGAGCAGGCTCTGGCCGGCGCGGCCGATCTTGCGGAAGTAGTCGAGCGGCTGCGGCGGCAGGTCCAGGTGCGTGCCCAGGCCGGCGAAGCCGAGGATGGCGTTCATCGGGGTGCGGATTTCATGGCTGATATTGGCCAGGAACTCGCTCTTGGCGCGGGTGGCCGCCTCGGCATTGGTGCGGGCCTGTTCGATCGTGCGCAGGGCGCGCGCCTTTTGATAGGCCGAGACAAACGGTTCCTTGAGCGCTTTGAGCAGGTCGATGTCGCCCGGCGCGAACTCGGCCCGGTACAGGAAGTTCTCGAACACCAGGTAGCCCTCGACCTGGCCGTCGATCACCACCCGCACCGACAGCACGGCCCGCACGTCGCCCGGCAGCGCATCCTTGTGGTGGATCTGGAAGATGTCCGGCGCGATCATGCACTCGGGCGGCGCGTAGCGCAGTTCGGCCTGGCGCAGGTCGATGCGGTACGCGTCGGCGGTGGCGTCGATGCGGCCCCAGGCGGCGCGCAAGCCCAGCGTGTCGCTGCCGTCCTCGCGCAGCAGCGCCAGGGCCGAATCGACGCCTTCGATCACGGTCGATTCGTGCAGGATGGTGTGCAGCAGGGCGTCGAAGTCGAGCTGCTCGTTGATCGAGCGGACGATGGCGTTGAGTTTTTCCAGGTGGCGCGTGCGCGCGTACACGATCGATTGCAGCACTTCGCCCTTGTGGTGCAGCTGGCGCACGCGCCAGCGCACCATGGCCCAGGCCAGCACGCAGACCACCAGGAAGTACGCCAGCCACGCCCACCAGGTCTGGTGCCATGGCGGCAGCACGTGCACGCGCAGGGTCAGCTCGTCGCCGCTCCACGCGCCTTCGCGGTTGCTGCC
This sequence comes from Duganella sp., assembly GCA_040508835.1. Taxonomy (GTDB): domain Bacteria; phylum Pseudomonadota; class Gammaproteobacteria; order Burkholderiales; family Burkholderiaceae_D; genus Rugamonas. Next base: position 9,209 of record JBEVMD010000087.1, read on the forward strand.
GCGCATGCGCAGCGTGTAGTCGCCGGCCGGCAGGTGGGTGTAACTGGCGATGCGGCGGCTGGCGTCCACCTCGTTCCAGCGGCGGTCGAACCCCTCGAGCAGGTAGGCGTACCGGTTGCGGCGCGGCGCGGAATAATCGAGCGCGGCCAGTTCCACGTCAAAGCTCTGGCTGTCGGCCTGCAGCGTGATGGCCGGGCCCTCGCGGGTATGGAGCTCGGCGGCCGTCAGCGGCTGCTGGTCCACCCGCACCGTGCTGACCACCAGCGGCGGGCGCTGGTTCCAGTCGGCCAGGCGGCCCGGGTAGATCACCGCCATGCCCGAGGTGGCGCCGAAGATCAGGTCGCGCTCGGCCGTGACGGTGCTGGCGCCGATAAAAAAGGTGCGGAACGCCAGGCCGTCTGCCCGGCTGAGCACGCGCACCTTGAGGGTGTTGGCATCGATGACGACGATGCTGTCGCCGGTGGCGGCCCAGATCCGCCCGGCCGGATCGGCCTGCAGCGTCATGATGGTGCCGGTGGTCAGCGCCGCACTGTCGTTGACCCGCTCGAACACGGGCCGGCCTTGCGCGTCGCGCCCCGTCAGCACGCAGATGCCGCCGCCGTAAGTGCCCACCCAAAGCCGGCCGCGGCCGTCGATCACCAGCGAGCTGATCACCGGTTCGGACAGCGCGGTCGAGACATTGGGCGCGGCCAGGATGTGCTCGACGGCGCCGCTGGCCGGGTCCAGCCGGTTCAGGCCGTTGCGGGTGGCGATCCACAGCGCGCCCTGGGCGTCCGCCACCATGGCGTGGATGCGGTTGTCGCTCAGGCCGCCCTTGTCGGCCGGCCCCTGGACGTAGCGCCGCATGGCGCCGCTGGCGGGCGTGTAGCGCACCAGGCCGTCGAAGGTTCCCAGCCACAGGTCGCCGTGCTGGGGCAGGATGGCGCCGATGCGCGGCGTCGGGTTGCCGTCGGGCAGGGGCACGCGGCGCACGTGGTGCGCGTGGTCGCTGGTCAGGTACAAGCCCATCTGGGTGCCGATCCAGGCGTCGCCGGGCGTGGCCTCGGCCAGCGCCAGGATCATGCGGTTGGGCAGCGCGGTATCGGGCTGGTGCGGGTTGGGCCGCAGCGCCGCGCGGCGGCTGCCGTCGTTGGCCACCACGTCCAGGCCGCGGTCGGCCAGCGCGATCCACACGTCGTTATGGATGTCGGTCATCAGGGCGGTGACGCCGGCCTCGAGCTGGCCTTCGGCGCCGAACACGGAATCGATGGCCTCGCTCTGGGGATCGTAGATATCCACGCCGCGCTCGGTGGAAATCCAGATCATGCCGCTGCGGTCGCGCAGCATGGCGCCCGTGCGGTCGTGGGCCAGGCTGGCCTGGACGGCGGGCTGGTGCAGGATGCGGGTGCTGAGGCGGTGGTCGGCCCAGAATTCGGCGATGCCGTTGCCGTACGTGCTGGCCCACCAGCGCCCGGGCGACACTTCCAGCACCGCCAGCACCATGGTGGCGTCCAGGTCGCTGGCGCCGGGCGGCTTGACCAGGCGGGCGGCGCCGGTCTTGCCCTCGGCCAGGCCCACGCCGCTTTTCATGGTGCCGAAGGCGATCTGGCCCTGGCGGTTTTCGCCCAGCGACAGCACGGCGTCCTGCCAGCGGCCCGGGCCTGGCGCCGCGACCGCGACCGTGACGATGGCGCCGCCGGCCGGCATGCG
>JBEVMD010000110.1:0-8784 GCA_040508835.1 Duganella sp.
AAGGCGGGCGGCGTATCGGCCGAGGATTTGCTCACCGCCGAACTGAACGTCAAGCGCAACGAGATCCAGCTGCGCCAGCAGCACGAGCAGATCGAGGACGGCAGGCGCGTCACGTCCACCGCGATCGACGGCGCGCGCCTGCAGAAAAGCATCTTGCAGCGGCAGTTGCAGGAGCAGCAGCAGTTGCTGGCGCAAACGCAGGTACGCGCCCCGTTCGGCGGCATGCTGACCTGGCTGATGGCCGACGAAGGCGCCAGCGTGACGGCCGGGCAGATGGTGGCGCGCGTGTCCGAGATGAACAATTACAAGGTGGAGGCATCGCTGTCGGACTTCCATGCGCGCGCGCTGCAGCCGGGCCAGGCGGTAACGGTCGAACAGGGCAATGTGCGCCTGGATGGCACAGTGCAAACCGTGCTGCCCGAGATCCAGAACGGCACCGTCAAGCTGCTGGTCGCGCTGGCCGAGCCGCACCACGCCATGCTGCGCAACAAGCTGCGGGTGGAAGTGGACATCGTCACCGAACACCGCAAAAACGCCCTGCTGGCCGACACCGGCCCCGCCTTCAACGGCCGCGGCCCGCAGGAGATTTTCGTGGTGCACGGCGACGTGGCCCGCAAGACCACGCTCGACATCGGCGCCAGCGACGGCAAGACCGTTGAAATCATTGCCGGCGCCCGCGCGGGCGACCGCCTGATCACCTCCGACACCAGCCGCTACAAGGAACGCGACAGCGTTCGCATCGTTCAATAAGGAACCGCCATGATACGCATGCATCAAGTCAGTAAAACCTACCGGACCGACAAGGTCGAAACCCTGGCCCTGAAGGACATCGACCTGCACATCGGTAAAGCCGAGTTCGTAAGCATCATGGGCCCGAGCGGCTGCGGCAAGAGCACCCTGCTCAACCTGATCGGGCTGCTGGACGTGCCCGGCAGCGGCACCATTGCCGTGGGCGGCCAGCCGGTGACGTCGTACAAGGACCGGCACGTGGCAAAACTGCGCAACGCCACGTTCGGTTTCATCTTCCAGAATTTTCACCTGATTAACGACCTGCGCGTGATCGACAATGTCGAGCTGCCGCTGCTGTACCGCGACCTGTCCGCAAAGCGGCGCCAGCGGCTGGCGCGCGAGGCGCTGCAAAAAGTGGGCCTTGGCGCGCGCATGGACCACTATCCGAACCAGCTGTCGGGCGGCCAGCAGCAGCGGGTGGCGATCGCCCGCGCCATCGTGGGCCAGCCGCAGGTGGTGCTGGCCGACGAACCCACGGGCAACCTCGACAGCAAGATGGGCCAGGAAGTGATGGACATCCTGCTGCAGCTGCACCGCGAAGGCACGACCATCGTGATGGTCACCCACAACGAGCAGGACGCGCGCCTGGCTTCGCGCATCGTGCGCGTGTTCGACGGCCAGCTGGTCGCATAAGGAGCTCCCATGTTCAGGAATTACCTGCTGACGGCATGGAAAGTCTTCATGCGCCGCAAGCTGTTCACCGCCATCAACCTGCTGTGCATCGTGCTCACGCTGGTGGTGCTGATGGTGGTCACGGCGCTGCTGCAAAACGCTTTTTATCCCACCGGCGTGGAAGGCAAAAGCGCGCGCTTCGTGCAGATGATCATGATGACGTCGAGCCACACCACCAAGACTGCGCGCCGCAACGGCATGTTCGGCTACAAGGTGATCGAGCAATACATCAAGCCGATGCAGGGCAAGGGCGGCGTGGAGGCGGTAGCCGTCGCCACCCTGCCGCAATCGGTGTCCGTGTACCAGCAAGGCCGCGTGAGCGAGCTCTTGATGCGGCGCGTGGATGCGCAGTACTGGCAGGTGCTCGACTTTGCGCTGGTCGCCGGCCGCCTGCCCAACCAGGACGACGACGCCCAGGGCCACCACGTGGCCGTGATCAACCAGTCGACCGCGCGCAAGCTGTTTCCGGGCCTGCCGTACCTGGACCAGAAAATCAGCGTCAGCGGCCAGACGTTTACCGTGATCGGCGTGGTGGAAGACGTGCTGCACCTGAACGCGTTTGCCGATATCTGGACACCCATCACGTCGCTGCCGTCCACCGAATACAAGACGCAGATGTTCGGCATGTTCACCGTGATGGTGCTGGGCCGCACGGCCGACGCCATCCCTGCCATCAAGCAGGACCTGATCCGCATTGCCGGCACCGTGCAGCCGGAAGACCCGAACCAGTTCGACGTCCACCGCTTCTGGGGCGACTCCAAGCTGGAATTCTTTGCCCGTACCATCACCATGAACGAGACCGAGGATGCCGGCGTGGGCAAGCTGCTGGCCGGCGTGGCGGCGCTGATGCTGCTGTTCATGGCCCTGCCCGCGCTCAACCTGGTCAACCTCAACATGGGCCGCATCCTGGAGCGCAGCAGCGAGATCGGCGTGCGCAAGGCCTTCGGCGCCACCAGCGCGCAACTGGTGGCGCAGCTGGTGCTGGAAAATGTGCTGCTGTGCCTGGCGGGCGGCGCCATCGGCCTGGCGGCTGCCGCCGGCGTGCTGTGGTGGCTGGAGGGCTCGGGGCTGATCCCGTACCTGCAAGTGCAGCTCAATGTTGCCGTGTTCGGCCTCGGCCTGCTGATCACGCTGGTGTTTGGCCTGCTGTCGGGCGTGATCCCGGCCTGGAAAATGTCGCGCCTGGCGCCCGTGCACGCACTGAAAGGAACCGCATAATGCTGCGCCACCTGTTAAAACTGATCTGGCAGCGCAAGACGCGCAACCTGATGCTGACGCTTGAAATCCTGCTGGCCTTTGTGCTGGTGTTTGCCGTGGCCGCCTTTGCCGTGCGCTACTGGCAGCTGTACCAGCTGCCGACCGGCTTCGAGTACCGCAACCAGTGGTCGGTGTCGCTGCGCACCGCCAGGCCCATCGCCAACGATGCGGCCATGTACGACGAGCTCCGGCGCGTGTTGCGCGAGCTGCCGGAAGTGGAACAGGTCGCGTTTGCCGCCTTCCCCGTCTACGAAATGTCGCGCTGGACCGGCGAGTATTCCCAGCTCGACGGCAGTCACCGGATGACGGCCGACTCGCTGGGTGTCTCCGACGATTATTTCCGCGTGATGGACATGCGCCTGGCGGCCGGCCGCTGGTTTTCCACCCTCGACGATGGCGCCGCTACCAGGCCGGTGGTGGTCGACACGCTGTTTGCGCAGCGCCTGTTTCCCGGCAAGACGCCACTGGGCCAGCTATTCCAGAGCGAGGGCGTGCATTACCGGGTCGTGGGCGTGATCGAACACTTCCGCTCGCACGGCGAATACATGGACCCGCGCCCGTTCATGCTGCCGCGCTTTACGCCGGGCAGCAAGGAAGAGGCGCTGATGACCATCATGCTCAAGGTCAGGCCCGGCACGCCGCGCGTGTTCGAGAGCAAGCTCAGCGCGCGCATCAAGCAGCTGCATCCCGACTGGTCGGTGGTGATCGCGCCGCTGACCGAAGCGCGCGCGTCCATGCTCAAGCTGCAGCTGGTGCCGCTGACGATCCTGGCCGTGGTGGCGGCGTTCCTGCTGGTGATGGTGGCGTTCGGCCTGTTCGGCGTGCTGTGGCAGAACACTACCCGGCGCATCCCGGAAATCGGCCTGCGCCGCGCGCTGGGCGCCGCCTCGGGCAGCATCTACCGGCAGATCATTGCCGAACAATTTTTACTGAGCTCGGGCGCGATGCTGGTGGGCCTGGTGCTGCTGGTGCAGCTGCCGCTGACCGGCGTGCTGGGCGACAGCCTGAACTGGCCCGTGTTCTGGGCGGCGGCAGTGCTATCGGCCGCCGTGATCTATCTGCTATCCTTGCTGTGTTCGCTATACCCGGGCTGGCGCGCCGCGCAACTGAGCCCCACGCAAGCGCTGCACTACGAATAAGGCCGTCCGAAACAATGCATCCCCTCCGCAAGCCCCGCATCCTCATCGTCGACGACGACAGCGCAGTGCAGGTGTCGCTGGCCCTGCTGCTCAAGCAGGCCGGCTACGACACCGTCTGCTGCGACGACCCGAAGCAGGCGCTGGCCGCGCTGGCGCCGCCGCGGGCGGACCAGCCGGTCGACCTGGTGTTGCAGGACATGAATTTTTCGCTGCACACGAGCGGCGCCGAAGGGCTGCAATTGCTGGCCGCGATACGCCAGGCCCACCCCGCCCTGCCCGTGCTGCTGATGACGGCCTGGGGCTCGATTGCGCTGGCCGTGCGCGGCATGCAGCTTGGGGCCGCCAACTTTTTCACCAAGCCGTGGGACAACACCCAGCTGGCCGAACTGGTGCGCGCCACGCTCGACGTGTCAGGATCGCCGGCCGGATCGTCAGCCACCTCACCGGCGGCAACCGGGGCCGACCCGGCGCCGGCCGCACGCCCGCAGCCCCATGCGCAAACGCGCCAGGCGCTCGACGCCCGTTTCGATTTCACGGCCATCGTCGGCGAGCATCCGCGCCTGCTCACGGTGCTGGCCACCATCGGCCAGGTGGCGGCCACGCGCGCGCCGGTGCTGATCCTGGGCGAGAGCGGCAGCGGCAAGGAGCTCGTGGCCGACGCCATCCACCGCAACAGCCCGCGCGCGGCGCACCCCATCGTCAAGATCAATATGGGCGCCATCACGCCCACCCTGTTCGAGAGCGAAATGTTCGGCCACGTGCGCGGCGCCTTCACGGACGCCCGTACCGACCGCAAGGGCCACGTGGCCACCGCCGACCAAGGCACGCTGTTCCTCGACGAGATCGGCGAACTGAATCGCTCCGACCAGGTCAAGCTGCTGCGCGTGCTGCAGGACCAGACGTACCAGGCTGTCGGCGCCAGCCGCACCGAGCGGGCGGACGTGCGCGTGGTCTCGGCCACCAACCGCGAGCTGGCCGAACTGGTGGCGGCCGGCGACTTCCGCGAAGACCTGTTTTATCGCCTGAATCTGATCACCATCCGCCTGCCGCCGCTGCGCGAGCGGCGCAGCGACATTCCGCTGCTGGCGCGCCAGTTGCTGGACGACATCGCCACCAGCTACGGCCTGGGACCGGCGACCATCGCGCCGCAGGCGCTCGACTGGCTCGGCGCCCAGCCCTGGCCCGGCAATATCCGCCAGCTCAAGCAGACGCTGGAGCGCACGCTGCTGCTGGTCGGCCGCAGCGAGCTCGAGCAGGCAGATTTCATCGCCGCCGGGCAGCACGAGCATGGCGGCAGGCCGGGCAACGGCGCGGGCAGTCAACGCCTGGGCGTCGACGGCATGACGCTGGAACAGGTGGAGCGCCACATGATCGCCCACGCGCTCGACCAGCACCAGGGCAATATCTCGCGCGTGGCCAAGGCGCTGGGCCTGAGCCGCACCGCGCTGTACCGCCGGCTGGAACGGCACGGCTTGGGCGTCGCGCACGACGTCGAAGCCCCGTGAGCTTGCGCCACAAGCTGTACGCGTATCTGGTGGCGGTGCACGCGCTGGTGCTGGCGGGCCTGGTGCTGGCGCTGCGCGACACGCCGGCCATCATGCTGGCGCTGGAAGCGGGCGTCCTGGGCAGCCTGGCGCTCGGCCTGCGCCTGATCCGGCGCGCGCTGGAACCGCTCGGCTATACGCGCCATTTCCACGACCTGCTGCAGGACCAGCAATACGCGGCGCGCCTGCAACCGGGCCGGGACCGCGAACTCAACGAGCTGGTCGATCTGTTCAACACCATGCTGGGCCGGCTGTACCGCGAACGGCTGCAGATCGGCGAACAACAGGGTTTTCTCGACCGCCTGCTGGAAGCGACGCCCAGCGCGGTGATCGTGTTCGACTTCGACGGCAAGATCAGCCTGCTCAACGCCAGCGCCCAGGCGCTGGTGGGCGTGGCCGACGCGCGCGGCAAGCCGCTGCTGCACGGCTTGCATGGCCCGACGATGCTGCCGGGCGACCCGGCCGCGCACGATTTGCTGGTCCAGCTCGACGCGCTGCCGCTGGGCGAAAGCCGCCTGCTGACCGCGCTGGACGGGCGCCGCTACCGGGGCCAGCGCGGGCAATTCTACGATCGCGGCTTTGCGCGCCACTTCCTGCTGGTCGAGGAGTTGACGGCAGAACTGGCCAGCTCGGAAAAAGCCACGTACGACAAGCTGATCCGCGTGCTGGCGCACGAGGTCAACAATACCGTGGCAGCCACCGGCTCGGTGCTCGATTCGCTGCTGTACTACCGCGGCCAGCTGCAAGAGCCCGATGGCGACGACTTCGCCACCGCCATCGTGGCCGTCAAGCGGCGCAACGCCAGCCTGGGCGAATTCATCGAGCGTTTTACGCGCGTGGTCAAGATGCCTGCGCCCGAGCTGCGGCCGTGGGCGCCGCGCGACATCCTGGACGACATACTTTATTTGTATCGCGAACCGTGCCGCGCGCGCGGCATCCGCCTCGGCTGGCGCCGCTGCGACGACGTGGCGCCCGTGCTGCTGGACCGGCAACTGATGGAACAGGCGTTACTCAATGTCGTCAAGAACGCGATGGAGGCAGTGGAGGAAGCAGGCGGCGCCGACCGTTTCGTCGAATGTACCCTCAGCAATGACGCCGGCGGCGTGCGGCTGGCGGTCATCGATTCCGGCAACCTGCTGGGCAGCGTGCCGGCGCAGCAATTGTTTACCCCATTCTTCACGACCAAGAAAGGCGGCCAGGGCATCGGCCTGCTGTTCGTGCGCGAAGTGATGCAGCGCCACGGTTTCGCCTACCGGCTGGCGGCAGCCGACGGCTGCACGACGTTTGAAGTCACGCTGACCACAAATTAGCCTGCCACCTCCACCGCAGTGCGCCAGGGCGCAACGATACACGCCCGCATCGCTGCCAGGTCGCTTTCTCTTCCGGCCGCAATTCCGTCATTCCCGCGCAGGCGGAAATCCAATGAGCAGCCGATCCGCGCCAACTTCCTACCCCGTCATAGTACGAAAAAAGTCATTACAACCACCTTCTATATACGCTCCAGTTATAGCCATATAGCTAAATATTCGCTTACTGAAACATTTGTCGAACAAATCCCCCAAAAAACCCCTATAAAATGGCAGATCGGTCCGCAATGCGGCAATCCCATGCGGTGTAAAGGATAAAAACAATGGCTATCAATGTAATTCTCAACCTGGCGGCGGCCGTGCTGCTGCTGGGCGTGCTGTACATGCAGCAGCGCAAACACGCGTCGTTTTCCGTGCGCGTCTTTACCGGCATGGGCCTGGGCGTGGCGCTGGGCGCGGGCCTGCAGGCACTATACGGCGCCGGCGCCGAAGAACTGAAAACCACGGGCGAATACTTCGACATCATCGGCTCCGGCTACGTCAAGCTGCTGCAGATGATCATCATGCCGCTGATTATGGTGTCGATCATTTCCGCCATTCTCAAGCTCAAGGGTATCGACTCGCTCGGCAAGATCAGCTTTCTCACCATCGGCACGCTGATGGCCACGACCCTGGTTGCAGCCGGCATCGGCATCGTGATGGCCAAGGTGTTCGGCCTGACCGCCGTGGGATTGACGGCCTCGGCAGCGGACGTGGCGCGCGGCGTGTATCTGGAGGGCAAGGTGGGCACGGCGCAGGCGATCTCGCTGCCCAATATGCTGCTGAGCTTTATTCCCGCCAACCCGTTCCTGGACCTGACCGGCGCGCGCAAGACGTCCACCATCGCGGTGGTGATCTTTGCCGTGTTCATCGGCGTGGCCGCCACCGGCATCCACGACAAGAAGCCGGAACTGTTTGCGTCGTTCGACCATTTCATCAAGGTGGCGCATGCGATCGTGATGCGCATCGTCACGCTGGTACTGCGCCTGACCCCGTACGGCGTGTTCGCACTGATGGCGGAAATGGTGTCCACGTCCAGCCCCACCGATATCCTGCACCTGATCGATTTCGTGCTGGCGTCGTACAGCGCGCTGCTGCTGATGTTCGTGGTGCACCTGGCGATCGTGACGGCCTCGGGCCTGAACCCGCTGCGCTTCGTGCAGAAAATCCTGCCGGTGCTGACCTTTGCCTTCACGTCGCGCAGCAGCGCGGGCGCCATCCCGATGAGCGTGCAGACCCAGACCCAGCGCCTGGGCACGTCGGAAGGCATCGCCAACTTTGCCGCGTCGTTTGGCGCCACCATCGGCCAGAACGGCTGCGCCGGCATTTATCCGGCCATGCTGGCGGTCATGATCGCGCCCACGGTGGGCATCGATCCGTTCACCATCAGCTTTATTGCACCGTTGCTGGCAATCATTACCATCGGATCGGTGGGCGTGGCTGGCGTGGGTGGCGGCGCGACTTTCGCTGCGCTGATAGTATTGTCCTCAATGAACTTGCCGGTGGCGCTGGCGGGGCTGCTGATTTCGATCGAACCGCTGATCGACATGGGCCGTACCGCACTCAACGTCAGCGGCTCGATCACGGCCGGGACGCTCACCAGCCGCGTGCTGGGCGAGACCGATATCGCGGTATTCAACAGTAACGCCGAATTGTCGATCGACAGCGACCGCAAGTCCGCCTGAGCCAGCAACAGGGGGACATGCGGGTGCCCCATTTTCCCCTGTTCCTGAAAGGACACCCCATGCATTGTTTCTCCACTCCCGTCAAATTCCTGGCAGCCGCCGCTTTGGGCGTTGCCCTGCTCACCGGCTGCAATAAAAAAGCGGACGATCTTCCCGCGCCGCAAGCGGCCACCAAGACCCCGATGCCGCCAGCGGGCGCAGACCCGGACCTGAACAAATCCGGCGGCCCGATCCCGCGCACGAGCAGCGACACCAATCCGGGCGGCACGCCCGCCGCGCCGGCGACGCCGATGGCGCCCGACGCGAAATCGACGGCCCAGCCGCCGTCGAGCACCACGTCCACCAACCAGTA
>JBEVMD010000120.1:0-3347 GCA_040508835.1 Duganella sp.
TGGCCGGCGTATTTAGCGGCCACGTCCTTGTAGGCAGGACCGACCAGTTTGGTGGCAACAGCGTGGCAAGCCATGCAGTTCTTTGCCTTGGCCAGATCCGAGCCTGCATCGGCCATCGCTGCTTGCGATGCCAATGCCGAGGCGAGTACCACACCAACCATCATCACATTGCGTTTCATATTCCTCTCCAGTTAATTACCGCCAGTGCGTCCTGCCAAATCCCCCAGCATTTTACAGCGTTTTTTCTCTTCAGAATTTAAACGCACAAGTAAACACATCGGTTGACGGGTAGCTTCGAGAGAATATTTTTGATGGTGGGTGATCACTCCAATAAGATTCGGATTTGGAACATGGTCTCAGGTGAACGGGTTAAGCAACTTGACACCCGCACCTGAAAAATCCCGTACGTTCCGGGTCACGACCTGCAGGTCGTAACTTAAAGCAATCGCCGCGATTTGTTTATCGACAGGATGGCTGGGATCGGGCGACATCAGATAGCCCCAGATCTGCGCGCACTCGGCATCGAATCCCAGCACTCGTTCTGCGTAGTCACCCGAAATGAGGGCAAGCCAGGCGTCCAATAGCTCCGCTTGCGAACGATCGCCACGGCGACGGATATTTTCCACGCCAGGTCGAAGCTCACCCATGGTTTGCACGCTGAGATAACAATCATGTCGCTGACCACCGGAGAAAAAATCGACGACGCCCGGGTTGGCTTTGGCACCCTTGCGTGCTTCACTGATGACATTGGTATCGACGAGGTACATCGCTAGCCCTGAGCGCTGCGCACCTCGAAATCGTCGTCCTTGCCCACGTTGGGCATGCTTGCCAGCACGTCGAAGAATGACCGCCGACGCGGCTTTTGCAGCGCATCTTTCAAGATCTCGCGATGTTCCGCCTCAGCAGTACGACCATTGGCATCCGCCCTGCGCTTGAGCCGCAGTGCCATGCTCTCGTCCACGTTGTGGACAATCAGACTGGTTGTCATGATGCCTCCCTTGCAGCGACTTGTAGTAACTTACAAGGCATCTTAGGCTTGTCAGAGTCGCTGTGCAAGCGTCACACCGATGCTGATAATGAGCGACACCGGTGCGCGCTGACAGACGCTCAGCGCTTCAACTGCGACAGGTCGCGCACGGCGCCGCGGTCGGCGGACGTGGTGAGCGCCGCGTACGCTTGCAGCGCCTGCGAGACGTAGCGCTCGCGGTACACCGGCTGCCACGCAGCGTCGCCTTTCGCTTCCATGGTCGCGCGGCGCGCGGCCAGTTCAGCGTCGGTGATGCGCAGGCTGATGGTGCGGTTGGGGATGTCGATGTCGATCATGTCGCCCTCTTCCACCAGCCCGATGGCGCCGCCTTCGGCCGCTTCGGGCGACGCGTGGCCGATCACCAGGCCCGACGAACCGCCGGAGAAGCGGCCGTCCGTCAGCAGCGCGCACGATTTACCGAGGCCCTTGGATTTGATGTACGACGTCGGGTACAGCATCTCCTGCATGCCTGGGCCGCCTTTCGGACCTTCGTAGCGGATGATGACCACGTCGCCTGCGTGCACGGTGTCGCCGAGGATGGCAGCCACTGCATCGTCCTGGCTTTCGAACACGCGCGCCTTGCCGCTGAAGGTGAGGATGCTCTCGTCCACGCCGGCGGTCTTGACGATGCAGCCGTTCAGGGCCAGGTTACCGTACAACACGGCCAGGCCGCCGTCCTGCGAGTACGCGTGCTCCTTGTCGCGGATGCAGCCGGTGCTGCGGTCGAGGTCGAGCGTAGCGAAACGTTCCGATTGCGAGAACGCCGTTTGGGTCGGCACGCCGCCCGGCGCGGCGCGGAACAGTTCGTGCACGGCCGGGTCGTCGCTGCGCGTGATGTCGTTGCGTTCGATGGCGTCGGCCATGGTGGGCGCATGGATGGTCGGGCGCGACGTGTCGAGCAGACCGCCGCGCGCCAGTTCGCCGAGGATCGAGATGATGCCGCCAGCGCGGTGCACGTCTTCGATGTGGTACTTGTCGGTCATGGGCGCGACCTTGCACAGACAGGGCACCTTGCGCGAGATGCGGTCGATGTCGGCCATGGTGAAGTCCACGCCCGCCTCGTGCGCAGCAGCGAGCAAATGCAGCACGGTGTTGGTGGAGCCGCCCATCGAGACGTCGAGCGCCATGGCGTTTTCGAACGTGGCCTTGTTGGCGATGGTGCGCGGCAGGATCGAGTAGTCGTCCTGCTCGTAGTGGCGGCGGGCCAGCTCCACGATCAGGCGGCCGGCGCGCAGGAACAGCTGTTCGCGGTCCGAGTGCGTGGCCAGCACGGTGCCGTTGCCCGGCAGGGACAAGCCCAGCGCCTCGGTCAGGCAGTTCATCGAGTTGGCGGTAAACATGCCCGAGCACGAACCGCAGGTGGGACAGGCCGAACGCTCGATTTCCGCCACGTCGGCGTCGGACACGGTGTCGTCGCCCGCCTTGATCATGGCGTCCACCAGGTCGAGCTTGATGATCTTCTGGCCGCCGTTGACGACCTTGACGACTTTGCCGGCTTCCATCGGACCGCCGGACACGAACACCACCGGGATGTTGATGCGCATGGCGGCCATCAGCATGCCCGGCGTGATCTTGTCGCAGTTGGAGATGCACACCATGGCATCCGCGCAGTGGGCGTTGACCATGTACTCGACCGAGTCAGCGATCAGGTCGCGCGACGGCAGCGAGTACAGCATGCCGCCATGGCCCATGGCAATGCCGTCATCGACGGCGATGGTGTTGAATTCTTTTGCCACGCCACCCGCTTTTTCGATCTCGCGCGCCACCAGCTGGCCCAGGTCCTTCAGGTGCACGTGGCCGGGCACGAACTGGGTGAACGAGTTGACCACTGCGATGATCGGCTTGTCGAAGTCGCCGTCCTTCATGCCGGTGGCGCGCCACAGGGCGCGCGCGCCGGCCATGTTGCGGCCGTGGGTGGTGGTGCGGGAACGGTATTCGGGCATGATGATTCTCCAAAGGTGGTGCGCATGGTGCACAGGCGTAGCACGACAGAGTGCCTTGCCCCTGCGCCCGTGTCAAATACATGATAGCCGTGGCTGTGAGTCGTTTAAAATATCACAGACAATATTTTGTATACTTTTGGATATGCACGTGGAATGGGGATGGAGCTGAGACAATTGCGCTATTTTGTGACCGTGGCCGAGGAACTGCACTTCGGCCGCGCCGCGCTGCGCCTGCACATGACGCAGCCGCCGCTGTCGCAAACCATCCAGGCGCTGGAAGAGTCATTGGGCGCGCCGCTGTTCGAGCGCAACCGGCGCGGCGTGACGCTGACGCCGGCCGGCGGCGCGCTGCTGCCCGAAGCGCGCCGGCTGCTGGC
>JBEVMD010000156.1:0-18195 GCA_040508835.1 Duganella sp.
GCAGCCGGCCCTGATGCCGGCCCGCAGCGCACCGGATGCGGCGGAACTGGCGCGCTGGCAACAGTCGGCCGCCCGGGTCACGATCATGCGCGACAAATGGGGCATCCCGCACGTCTTCGGCAAGACCGACGCCGACGCCGTCTTCGGCCTGATGTATGCGCAGGCCGAGGACGATTTCCGCCGCGTCGAGCGCAACTACATCAATGCCATGGGCCGCCTGGCGGAAGTGGAAGGCGAGGCCGAGCTGTACCGCGACCTGCGCATGAAGCTGTTCATCAATCCCGAATTCCTGCAAGCCCAGTACCGGCAAAGCCCGCCTTGGCTCAAGCAGCTGATGGTGGCGTTTGCCGATGGCCTGAACTATTACCTGGCCACGCATCCGCAGGTCAAGCCCGACCTGATCACGCGGTTCGAGCCGTGGATGGCGCTGGCCTTCAGCGAGGGCAGCATCGGCGGCGACATCGAAACCATCGACCTCAAGCAGCTGGAAGACCTGTACGCGCACGGCGCCCACCCGCGGATGGCGCCGGTGCTGATGTCCGGCCAGGCCACGGGCAGCGACCTCGACCACGAACCGGGCGGCTCGAACGGCTTTGCCATCGCGCCGTCCATCGCCAAAAACGGCCACGCGCTGTTGATGATCAATCCGCACACGTCGTTCTACTTCCGGCCCGAGGTGCAGGTGCATAGCGAGCAGGGCCTCAACGCCTACGGCGCCGTGACCTGGGGCCAGTTCTTCGTGTACCAGGGTTTTAACGACCGCGTAGGCTGGATGCACACGTCGGGCGGCGGCGACGTCATCGACGAGTACCTGGAAACCATCAGCGAAAAGGACGGCCAGTATTACTACCAGTACGGCCAGGAGCTGCGGCCGTTGAAGGCCGTGGACATCGCGCTGCCGTACCGTACCGCCACCGGCATGGCGACCAGGACCGTCAAGGCGTACTACAGCCACCACGGCCCGATCGTGCGCGCCAAAGACGGCAAGTGGATTGCCGTGCGGCTCATGAATGAACCGCTGAAAGCGCTCACGCAGTCGTTCATCCGCACCAAGGCGCGCAACTACCGGGAATTTTACAAGTCGATGACCTTGCGCACCAACTCGTCGAACAACACCGTGTACGCGGATGCCGACGGCAACATCGCCTACTTCCACGGCAATTTCATCCCGCGCCGCGATCCGGCCATCGATTTCAGACATCCGGTCGACGGCAGCGATCCGGCCACCGAGTGGCGCGGGCTGCATGAAGTCAAGGACACCATCACGCTGTTCAACCCGCACAGCGGCTGGATCTACAACACCAACAACTGGCCGTACACCGCAGCCGGTCCCGACAGTCCCAAGGCCAGCGACTACCCGGCCTATATGTCGATGAATCCGGAAAACCCGCGCGGCATCCATGCCGTGCGCGTGATGGAAAACAAAAAAGATTTTACGATGGACAGCCTGATCGCCGCTGCCTACGACACCCAGCTGCCCGCGTTCGAGCCGCTGCTGCCGCCGCTGTTCGCGGCGTACGACGCGTTGCCCGCCGACGACGCGCTCAAGGCATCGCTGGCGCCGCAGATTGCCGCCTTGCGCGGCTGGGACCTGCGCTATGGGCTCACGTCCACGGCCACGTCGCTGGCCATCTACTGGGCCCAGGACCTGACGGCCACCTATGGCCCCACGGCCAAGGAGCGGGAAGTGCTGGTGCTCGACTATATCCAGGCGGCGCTGACGCCGCGCCAGCGGCTCGAAGGGCTGGCGCGGGCATCGGATAAATTGACGACCGACTTCGGCACCTGGCAAACGCCGTGGGGCGAGATCAACCGTTTCCAGCGCCTGACGGGCGACCTGGTGCAGCCGTTCGACGACAGCAAGCCCAGCTTGCCGATGCCGTATGCGTCGGCCAACTGGGGCGCGCTGGCCGCCTATGGCATGACGTCGAAACAGACGACCAAACGCCTCTACGGCGAACGCGGCAACAGCTTCGTGGCGGTGGTGGAGTTCGGCCCCCGCATCAAGGCGCGCAGCATCCTGGTGGGCGGCCAGAGCGGCGACCCGGCGTCGCCGCATTTTGCCGACCAGGCCGAGATGTTCGCGCGCGGCGAGTTCAAGGATGTCCTGTTTTACAAGGAAGACGTGGAGCGTCACCTGGAACGGCGCTACCACCCCGGCGAATGACGGGCAATGCGTTGTTTTGGGGCAACAATCGGGAAAATACTTAGTGAAGTAATTTAATTGCCATTATTTTAAGCACGGTTGTTGCCACGGTAAGACTTGCGACGCACGGCAACTTGCCGGGGCCGCTTTATCTACGGTAGAAACGCGGCGTAGACACCGCCTTGCGCGACGTTGCCGCTGCCATCGCAATTGTCACACGCGCCGGGTGGCTTTTTTATCACTATTAACTTACCTTATAAATTACCTGAAGTCGCGCTGATATAGTGATATCTGGGAGGGGCGTCGTCTCCGGCAGCCCAGATATTTCTCACTCATACGGCAAAGGTTAATTCATGAAAAATCTCAACATCGGCGCGCGCCTGGGCATCGGCTTCGGCATCGTGCTCGTGCTGCTGGCCGCGATGACTGCGATTGCGGTGATACGCATGCAGTCTGCCAATACCATCACCGATCGCCTGATCAACACCAGTTACAAGAATCAGCGACTGGTGTCCGAATGGGCCAAGATCATCGAGCTCAACGCCGTGCGCACGGCAGCCGCGTGGCAGAGCGACGTTCCGGCCGAACAAAAAGCCTACGAGGCCGACATTGCCGCAGCGTCCGCCCGCTCCGGGGAAGTCCAGGAAACGATCAACAAGAGCATCCGCAACGAGGGCGTGCGCGCCCAGTTCGACCGCGTGCTGGTGGCGCGCACCGCCTACGTGGACGTGCGCAAGTCGCTGATCGCGCTGAAGGCGGCCGGCGACCTGGAGAAGGGCGCGCAAGTGTATGAGACCGGGCTGGTGCCCAAGGCGGCAGCCTACCTGGCCGAAGTCAACAAGCTGCAGACGCTGCAGATGGCCGCCGCCGACGGCATTGCCAGCGACGTGCTGGCGTCGTACGCCTCGACCCGCACCATCATTGTCGCGCTGGGCCTGGTGGCGCTGGCGCTGGGCATCGGCTTTGCGCTGTGGATCACGCGCTCGATCACCGGACCGATCAACCGCGCACTGGAAGTGGCGGAAACCGTGTCCGCAGGCGACCTGACCAGCGTGATCACGGTCGACAGCCGCGACGAAACGGGCCGCCTGATGCAGGCGCTGAAGAATATGAACGACAACCTGGTCAAGATCGTGGCGCAGGTGCGCAGCGGTACCGACACCATGGCCACCGCATCGGCCGAGATCGCCGCCGGCAACCAGGACCTGTCCAGCCGCACCGAGCAGCAGGCCAGTTCGCTGGAAGAAACCGCGTCGTCGATGGAAGAGCTGACCGCCACTGTGCGCCAGAATGTCGACAATGCGCGCGAAGCGAACCGCCTGGCGCAGGACGCTGCCGGCGTCGCCAACCGCGGCGGCGCGGTGGTGGCCGACGTGGTCAGCACCATGGGTTCGATCAACGATTCGTCGCGCAAGATCGTCGACATCATCAGCGTGATCGACGGCATCGCGTTCCAGACCAATATCCTGGCGCTCAATGCGGCAGTGGAAGCAGCCCGTGCGGGCGAGCAGGGCCGTGGCTTTGCCGTCGTGGCCACCGAGGTGCGCAACCTGGCGCAGCGTTCGGCTGCAGCTGCCAAGGAAATCAAGGGCCTGATCGACGACTCGGTGCAGAAAGTGGAAGCCGGTTCGGCGCTGGTGGACCAGGCCGGTCACACCATGACCGAAATCGTGCAGGGCATCAGCCAGGTCACCAGCATCATGGGCGACATCACCAACGCCAGCGTGGAGCAGAGCGCCGGCATCGAGCAAGTGAATCAGGCCATCACCGAGATGGACCAGGTCACGCAGCAGAACGCCGCGCTGGTGGAGCAAGCGTCGGCCGCTGCCGAAGCCATGCAGGAGCAGGCGGCAGGCTTGTCGCAGGTGGTCAGTGTGTTCAAGCTCGACGGGTTGACGCCAGCGAGCGCGCCGCGCCGGTCCGCCAAGCCGTCCAAGCCGGCCGTGCAGGCCGCGCCGCTGCGCAAGCCGGCCGCTGCGCCCGCGCGCCTGGCTGCGGCGCCGGCGGCAGCACCGCGCAAGGCCGCGCCGGCCGCGTCCAGGGCGGACGCCAACGAGTGGGAAGAGTTTTAAACGGCGATGCCGGCAACAGCGAAAACCTGGGGCAGGCCGGCGCCTAGGTCTGCACCAGGTTTTCCGATTCTTCCTTGGTAATGAGCGCCGGCGCCTCGTTCGTCACACCGACGAACCAGGCCAGGTTTTCCAGGTTGTTGTTGCGCACGTTGCCGTCCTTGTGGCGTACCTTGGTGAGCTTGTTCGGATTGGGCAGAAAGACTTCGGCCACCAGCTCGTGCACATAGAATTCGCCCGTGCGGGCGCCGCCGCGCAGCTTGACGCGCAAGCCGTCCGGGTACAGGGTGGGGCGTACGGCGCTCACCTTGGGACCGGCGCACACGAGCACCCGGCCGTCGCGCGAGATTTTATAAAAGCCGCTGCCCGGCAGCGGCTTGGCGCTGGCTTCGCCGATCGAATACGCCATGCCTACCGCCACCACGGCCACCACGGTCGCGATTATCAGAAATAATTCCATCGCACTTCACACGCAAGATTAGTCATGGGGCTATGCTAGCAGGGATATGGCGTCGAGCGAGCCGCGAATATCGGCCTTTAAATCCCCTATATCTTCGATTCCAACCGACAAACGGATCAAGCCGTCGCCGATGCCCAGCCGGGCCCGCTGCTCGGCCGGGATGCTGGCGTGCGTCATCAGGGCCGGATGCTCGATCAGGCTTTCCACGCCGCCCAGGCTTTCGGCCAGCGCAAAGACTTCGCAATGCTCGAGGAACCGGCGCGCGCCCGCCAGGTCGGTAGCGAGCTCGATCGAGATGATGCCGCCGAAGCCATCCATCTGGCGCGCGGCCAGCGCATGCTGCGGGTGCGAGGCCAGGCCCGGATAATAAACCTTGCGCACCTCCGGCTGCTGCTCCAGCCACTGAGCGAGCTCGAGCGCGCTGCGGCAGTGGCGCTCCATGCGGATCGCCAGCGTCTTGACGCCGCGCAGCATCAGGAAGCTGTCGAACGGGCCGGCAATCGCCCCCACCGAATTTTGCAAAAAGCCCAGCTGCTCGCGCCAGGGCGCCTGGTGCGGCTCGCCACCGACGATGGCGATGCCGCCGATCACGTCCGAGTGGCCGTTCAGGTACTTGGTTGCCGAGTGCACCACGATGTCGAAGCCGTGCTCGAGCGGGCGCTGCACGAGCGGGCTGGCAAACGTGTTGTCGGCCACGGCAATGATGCCGCGCTCGCGGCAGATGGCGGCAATCGCCTGCAGATCGGCCAGCTTGAGCATGGGGTTGGTGGGCGTTTCCACCCAGACCATTTTGGTGTCGGGACGCAGCGCGGCCAGCAGGTTGGCCGGGTCGGTGAGGTCGGCGTACGTGAAATCGTGGCCGGCGCTGCGCCGGCGCACGCGCTCGAACAGGCGGTAGCTGCCGCCGTACATGTCGTCGCCGGCCACGATGTGGGCGCCCGCATCGAGCAACTCGAGCACGGTGGAAATGGCGGCCAGGCCCGAGGCGAACGCGTAGGCCTGCGCGCCGCCTTCGAGGTCGGCCACGCAGCGCTCGAACGCCCAGCGCGTGGGATTGTGCGAGCGCCCGTAGTCAAGCCCCTTGTGCACGCCGGGACTGTCCTGCACATACGTGGACGTGGCGTAAATGGGCGGCATGATGGCGCCGGTGGACGGGTCGGGCGACTGGCCGGCGTGGATCACGCGGGTGGACAGGGCGTATTTGTTCAAGATAGCGTCCTTCGCAGGTGGTTGAGCAGGTCGAAGCGGGTGATCAGGCCGTAGAAAATGTCGCCGTCGGCCACCACGGCCGTGAGGCCGGCGTCGAGCACGGCGCGCAGCGCATGCAGGTCCGCCTTCGGGTGCAGGGTGTCGAGCCGGCGCGTCATGGTGGCGCCGACCGGCTGGGCGAAACGGGCGGCGTCGGTGTCCACCGTGAGCAGCAGGTCCGATTCGTCGATGATGCCTGCCAGCTTGCCGTCGGCAATCACGGGCAGCTGCGCCAGGTCGGCCGCGCGCATGCGGTTGAAAGCGATCAGCAGCGAGTCGTCGGGCGACACGCTGACCACCTGGCCGGCGTCGTACCGGCGCCCGATCAGGTCGCGCAGGTCGCGCTCGGGCGCATGTTCGATCAGGCCCTGGTCCTGCATCCAGCCGTCGTTGTACACCTTGGACAGGTAGCGGGTGCCGGTGTCGCACACGAAGCTGACCACGCGCTTGGGTGCGGTTTGCGCGCGGCAGTACTGCAGCGCGGCGGCCAGCAGGGTGCCGGTGGACGAACCGCCGGCGATGCCTTCCTCGCGCAGCAGGGTGCGGGCCGTGTCGAAACTTTGCTGGTCGGTGATGGTGTAGGCCTGCTTGACGCCGGTCATGTCGGCAATCGCCGGTATAAAATCTTCGCCGATGCCTTCCACGGCCCAGCTACCGCTGGTCTCGCTCACGCGGCCGGTGGCGATGTAGTCGGCCAGGATCGAGCCTTGCGGGTCGGCCAGGATGAAGTCCACGTGCGGCGCCACGCGGCGGAAGTAGCGCGTGAGGCCCGTCAGCGTGCCGGACGAGCCCACGCCCACCACGATGGCGTCCACGTCGTGGCCCGTCTGCTCCCAGATTTCCGGGCCGGTGGTGGTTTCGTGGGCCAGCGGATTGGCGGGATTGTTGAACTGGTCGGCAAACCATGCGCCCGGTGTTTCCTGTGCCAGGCGCGCGGCAAAGTCCTGGTAGTACTCGGGATGGCCCTTGCCCACGTCGGAGCGGGTGGTGCGTACTTCGGCGCCCAGCGCCTTCAAATGCAGCACTTTTTCGGCGGACATTTTATCGGGCACGACCAGCAGCACCCGGTAGCCTTTCAGGCGTCCGACCAGGGCCAGGCCGAGGCCGGTATTGCCGGCAGTGGCTTCGATGATGGTGCCGCCCGGTTGCAGCCGGCCGTCGGCCTCGGCCGCTTCGATCATGGCCATGCCGATGCGGTCCTTGATGGAGCCGCCGGGGTTTTGCGATTCGAGCTTGAGGAACAACTGGCAGGGGCCGGTGTCGAGGCGGGTGACCTCGACCAGCGGCGTGTTGCCGATCAGGGAAAACAAGGCGGGTATGGGCATCCGGGTCTCCTGGTGTCTCGTGGTGAGAGAACGGCAAGTATGCACTTTTTTCCAGGTCCGCGGATTACCAGCGTTTATAATCGCGCTCATTCTTTTTTGCAGCCGCGCCAGCGCTGCGCAGTCCCTTTATTTTTGGAACGTCATGGCAAGTCTTCACTTCAGGTATTCGGCAATGAACGCAGGCAAGAGTACCTACCTGCTGCAGGTCGCACACAATTACAAGGAAAACGGCATGGAGGTGCTGCTGCTCACATCGGCACTGGATGGCCGCGACGGCTATGGCGTGATCGCCTCGCGCATCGGCCTGAAAAGCGACGCCACCACGTACACTGCCGACACCGACTTTGCCGACCTGTTACGCGACGTCAAGGTGGCTTGCGTGCTGATCGACGAGGCGCAGTTCCTGACCGTCGCCCAGGTGCATCAACTGCATCACTGGGTCCATACCAATAACACGCCCGTCATGTGCTTCGGCCTGCGGTCCGACTTCCAGGGCAACCCGTTCCCCGGCTCCGCCGCGCTGCTGGCGCTGGCCGACAGCCTGGAAGAAATCAAGACCATCTGCAAGTGCGGCAAAAAGGCGACCATGAACATCCGCACCGACGAACACGGTACACGCGTGCGCGAAGGCGACCAGGTTTTAATTGGCGGTAACAGCCTGTATCGCCAGGTGTGCGCCGGGTGCTTCTACAACTAGGGCGCCCGCTGGCGGGCCAGCGCCCCTATCCGGGTATGCCCGCCTAGGGCTTAAGGGAGGGGGAGCCGGGCGCCCCTACCGAATGGCCGGTGACAAGCGGTTCTCCGATGGTGTCCAATCATGGTGTCAGCTCGCACAGTGCGCGGCAGTCCACACCACACCAACCAACAGGAGCAACACGTGAAATCCGACCAGACCCCGATCGACACCATCACTTCCCGCCGCACCGCCATCGCCGGCACCATTGGCGCCGCTGCCGCAGCCGTGGCGGCCGGCATGCCGTCGCTGGCTTCGGCCGCGCCTGCCGCCGCCCGTCCCGGTGCGACCATGGACAGCGGATTTGTCACCGTCAAGGATGGCGCGCAGATCTTCTACAAGGACTGGGGCCCGAAAGACGCGCCAGTGGTCTGGTTCCACCACGGCTGGCCGCTGACGGCCGACGACTGGGATGCGCAGATGATGTTCTTCCTGCAGAACGGTTACCGCGTGATCGCCCACGACCGCCGCGGCCATGGCCGTTCCACCCAGACCGACAAGGGTAACGACATGGATACCTACAGCTCGGACACGGCCGAACTGGTCGCCGCGCTGAAAGTCAAAAAAGCCATCCACGTCGGCCACTCCACCGGCGGCGGCGAAGTGGCCCGCTACACGCGCCAGCACGGCAAGGGCCTGGTCACCAAGGCTGTGCTGATCAGCTCGGTGCCGCCGATCATGGTCAAGTCCGACACCAATCCGGACGGCGTGCCGCTGTCCGTGTTCGACGACATCCGCAAGGGCACCGCCTTCAACCGTCCGCAGTTCTACATGGACCTGACGCTGCCGTTCTACGGCTTCAACCGTCCGGGCGCGAAAGTGTCGGAAGCGGTGCGTAACAACTGGTGGCGCCAGGGCATGATGGGCGGCGTCAAGGCCGCTTATGATTGCGTGTTCCAGTTCGCGCAGGTGGACTTTTCCGACGACCTGCGCGCCATGGACATGCCGGTGCTGGTCATGCATGGCGAAGACGACCAGATCGTCCCGTTTGCCAACAGCGGCGCCAAGTCGGTCAAGCTGGTCAAGAACGGCAAGCTGATCTCGTACCCGGGCTACCCGCACGGCATGCCGACCACCCACGCCGACGTCATCAACGCCGACCTGCTGAAGTTCTTCAAGTCCTGATCGACCGGTCCCGCGCTGCTATGGCGCCTGCGGCGGCGCGCCATAGTAATCGGGCGCGCCGTCGGGGACGATGTCGATGCGGTCCAGGATGACTCCCGGATCCATCGCGTAGACCGCGATGCTGTGCGCACCGGCGTCCCATTGCGGGCGCGACACGGTGCGCACGGCCGTATTACCGAGCACATTGCGTTTCCATTCCGCGCTGCGTCCGAAGGTGCGAAAATCGAGCACCTCGACCGGGCCGCCATCGATGGCGATGCCGATCCGCACCCCGCTGGCCGCGGTCAGCGGATGCACCGGCACGGCCACCACCTTGATGTTCACCCCGCCTGCCTGCCGGTGGTCGACGCGCCATGTCAGCGGCGTTCGGTCCGACACGCCCGGCGCCAGCGTGAGCACGCTGCGCAAGCTGCTGCCCTGGCTGCCCAGTCCGGGCACCAGTTCCCATGACGGATGCGTGGCGGCCGAGGTTGCCGCCAGCGACGTCACCACCACCTGGTTGACAGGCAGGGCCAGCACCTTGGCCGGTTCCGGATACACGGGAAAGACCGGCGCCTGGAAGACGGGCAGGCGGCGCGGCGCCGGGTCCATCATGTGCCGCCACTTGCCGTTCGCCAGCCCGTTGTAGTGCGCCGTGTCCGCCGTCAGCTGCGCGTGCGCCGCTTCGGCCCGTATCACCTGCTGCCGGGCGCCGGCCTGGCCCTGGCGCGCCAGGCTGGCCGCCAGCTCCAGTCCCAGGATGCGCGCGTTGAGGCTGGCGCTGGCGCGGATCGGGTACAGCACCAGCTCGAAATACGCATCCTGGCGGTCGGCCGGCAGCGCGGCGCCGACCTGTTCTGCTTGCTGGCGCAACGCTTCGAAACGGGCCAGCCGCCGGCGCGCCTCCTCGCCGCCCGTGCGCAGGTAGGCGTTGACGCCGTTGGGCGTGGTCGGCTCGGTCTGGCCAAAGCCCATGAACTCGGGCCGGCGCTCCCACGACAGGGCATAAAATTCCTGCTGCAGGGCGGCGATGGCGTCCGCGTGCCCGGTGCCGAACTGGGCCGCGTACCAGTCGCGGCCATGCTGCGCCGGCGTGTGCGCCAGCCGGGTGTGATCGAACGCCAGGTCCAGGAAATACTGGGTCAGGTATTCGAGCGGCTTGATGTCGCCCACGTTGACGATCCACATGCGGCGGGCGCCGGTCTGCCAGGCGCGGTCCAGCTGTTCGCGCACCAGTCCGGGCGCGGTGGTGCCCAGCCACAGGTAGTCGTGCGGACGGCCCCAGTACGACAGGTGGTAGTAAATGCCCGCGCCGCCCGCGCGCTGGCGCTCCCTGGCCGTGCTCAGCTGGGCCAGGTAGCCGTAGTTATCGTCGGGCCAGACGATGGTGGCGTCGTCCGGCACCTTGAGCCCGGCCTGGTAGAGGTCCAGCATTTCCTTGTACACGGTGAGCGCCTGCGGCACTTGCGCGGCCGGCCGGCCCGTGGCCCTGGCCAGCATGGCGCGCTGCAGCCCGATGACCTCGGCCACGGCGTCGCGCGCCTGGGCCGGCGAGCTGGCGCCTTCCATGGGCGAATCGTGCACGCCGCGCACGCCCAGGCTATAGATGTTCTCGTAGTCCTTGACGTCATCCACGCGCTGCTGCCAGTAGCCGAGCATGCGGTCGCGGTTGGTGAAGAAATTGAAGGCGCCGTCTTCCGGCCGCCACTCGCGCACGTTGTTGCGCATCATCGGCTCCGCGTGCGACGTGCCCACCACGATCGCATGGTCGCGCGCCATCTGCGGGTTGCCGGCGATCTGGTAGAACGGCCTGGTGCTGTCGTGCATGGCGGGCCAGATGGTGTTGGCCTTCAGGCGCCACAGCAATTCGTAGATGCGCGCGTAGGTGGCCGGGCCGATGTCCCTGGCCGCCGTATCGTACGTCTTCGCAGCCCACGGCTGCAGGCCCCAGTCCTCGTCGTTGAGGAACACGCCGCGGTATTTGACGGACGGCGGAGCCGACAGCACGGGGCGATCCATCACGTCCAGCCGCTCCTGCCGGCGCGGCGCCACGTCGGCCCACCACTCCCAGGCCGAGACACCGAGCTCGCGCGTCAGGTCCACCACGCCCCAGATGGCGCCGCGCGCGTCCGACCCCGCGATCAGCAAAAACTGCTGGTCCTTGGCGCGGACGACCGTGCGGCGATAGCGTTCCCACTGGCCGCGCAGGCCGTCCGCTGTGACGCCTGCGCTGGCGGCCACCGCTGCCACCGGCGCCGCGTCGTAGCGGCCGAGCACTATGCAGACGGCGGTGCAGGCATCGAGCCGGGTGCCGATGCGCGGCGCCTGCCCGGTCAGCGCCTGCAGGTCGCGGCCGAGCAGGCGGGCGGCAAGCGCGGCGCTGGGCGTGTCTTCATGGACGATGCCGGCAACTGCGCGGCCGTCGAACAGCGTGAGGGCGCTGGCGGGCATGGCGCAGGCCAGCGCCGCCAGCAACCCATGCAGCAGGCGCCACGCCATGTCAGCGGTTTTCCGCGGCGGGCGCCATGCTGTGGCGTTTCGGGTGGTAGACGAAATGGGGCGCCAGGTAGCGCATGGCCATGGCGTCGTCGCGGCTGGCGTGGCCGATTTGCCGGTACAGCGCATGCGCGGCCTCGATGCGGTCCATGTCCACTGCGATGCCCAGGCCCGGCGCCTGCGGCACCTGCACCGCGCCGCCGACGATCTGCAACGGCTCGCGGGTGAGGCGCTCCGTGCCTTCCTGCCAGATCCAGTGGGTGTCGATGGCAGTGATGGCGCCCGGCGCGGCCGCCGCCGCGTGGGTGAACATGGCCAGCGAAATATCGAAATGGTTGTTCGAGTGCGAGCCCCAGGTCAGCCCCCAGTCGGCGCACAGCTGCGCCAGTCGCACGGAGCCCTGCATGGTCCAGAAATGCGGGTCGGCCAGCGGGATGTCCACCGCGCCCAGCAGGTGCGAGTGGGCCATCTGCCGCCAGTCGGTGGCGACCATGTTGGTGGCGGTGGGGATGCCGGTGGCGCGCCGGAATTCGGCCATGATTTCGCGGCCCGAATAACCGTGTTCCGGGCCGCACGGGTCTTCCGCGTAAGCGAGCAGGTGGCCGTTGCCGCGGCAAATGTCGATGGCTTCGCGCAGGCTCCAGGCGCCGTTGGGGTCCACCGTGACCCGCGCATCCGGGTAGCGCTGCTTGATGGCGGCCACGGCCTGCAATTCCTCGGCGCCCGCCATCACGCCGCCCTTGAGCTTGAAGTCGCGGAAGCCGTAGCGGGCGCTGGCCGCCTGCGCCAGGTCGGCAATCGCAGCCGGCGTCAACGCTTCCTGGTGCCGCATCCGGTACCAGTCGTCCCGGGCCTGGTCGCCGGCAAGATAGGGCAGGTCGGTGCGGCGCCGGTCGCCGATATAAAACAGGTAGGCCAGCATGGGCACGCTGTCGCGCTGCTGGCCGTTGCCCAGCAGTTCGCACACGGGCACGCCCAGGTGCTGCCCCAGCAGGTCGAGCAGCGCCGCCTCCACGGCCGTGATCACATTTTCCAGCCGCAGGTTGATTTCATGCGGTTGCAGCAGCACGGCCGCTTCCTGCGCGGACGCGACCTGGTACTGCCGTTCTCCGCTGCGGTGGGCAACCAGCTGGCGCAGGGCGTTGAGGGTGTGGTTGTAGCGGCCGATGGCCGTGCCGACCACGGCCGGGATGGCCCGCTCCAGCGCCTGCAGGATGCCCTGGCCGCCCGGCACTTCGCCCACGCCGGTGTTGCCAGCGGCATCCGTGAGCAATACCAGGTTGCGCGTGAACCACGGGGCATGGGCGCCGCACAGGTTGAGCAGCATGCTGTCGTGGCCCGCGACGGGGATCACGCGCATGGCGGTAATGGTGGGAGTGGTCATGGCGTTCCGGCAACAAGGTGACGATGCTAAATAGTACAAGAAGCATGATTGCCGAACCAATGTTTTAATGAAGTGGTCAGCCGATTGATCGCTGCGCGGGGGACCGATCGGCGCGGGGCGCAACGCAATTTGACCGGACGGCCCGGGTTGCCTGTAGAATGCAAGTCTGTTGCGTTAATAATCCGGAGCATCCATGGTTGTCGTTCGTCCCACGCAGTTGGCGTTGTGCCTGGCTGCTGTCTATCCCCTCATTGCGCTCGCCAACCCCCAGACCGACGTCGTGGAAGTGGTGGGGGCGCGCCAGCCGTACCGCAGCCTGTCGGCCACGGGCGCCACCAAGACCGAGACCGACCTGAAAGACTTGCCGCAGTCGGCGCGCGTGCTCACCGACGACATGCTGCGCGACGCCGGCGTGACCCGCCTGGCCGACGCGCTCGACATGGGCAGCGGCATCGCGCGCCAAAACAATTTCGGCGGCGTGTGGGACAGTTATTCGGTCCGCGGCTTCACGGGCGACCCCAACTACGGTTCCGACTTCCTGGTCAACGGCTTCAGTTCCAGCCGCGGCTACAACGGGCTGCGCGACATTGCCAACGTCAACAGCATCGAGATCCTGAAAGGGCCGGCTGCCGCGCTGTACGGCCGTGGCGAGCCGGGCGGCATCATCAATATCGCCACCAAGAAACCGCTGTTCCAGCCCGCGTACGCGCTGGAACAATCGGTGGCCAGCCACGACACCTACCGCACCGCTGTCGATCTGACGGGGCCGCTCGGCGAGTATGTCGCCTACCGCCTCAACGCCGCATACGAGCAGGGCGACAGCTTCCGCGATGCGCTGTCGAACCAGCGCCGGCTGGTGTCGCCGTCCGTCATCTGGCGCCTCACCGACGACACCACGCTGTCGTACGAACTGGAGCAGATCGACCAGCTCGGGTATTTCGACCGCGGCGTGGTGGCCGTCAAGGGCGTGCTGGGGCGCATCCCGAATTCGCGGTTTCTCGGCGATCCGGCCGACGGCAAGACCCGCGTCAAGTCCACCGGCCATCAGGTATTCCTGCAGCACGATTTCCAGGAAGGCTGGTCGCTGCAAAGCGGACTGTCGTACCGCAGCAGCCGCATGCATGGCTATTCGAGCGACGCCGGCGCCTTGCAGGCCGACGGCCGTACCCTGTGGCGCCAGCGCCGCTACCGCGATTTTTCGGGCCAGGACTGGTCCGGCCGGGTGGAGCTGCTGGGCAAGCTGACCACGGGCGCCGTCCGCCACAACGTGCTGGCCGGCGTGGATGGCTACCGTTTCGTGGACGACCGGCTGCAACTGCGGCGCAGCCCCAGCGCGGCCGCGCCGTACAGCATCGACATCTATGATCCCGTGTACGGCGGCCCGCAGCCGACCAACCTGGCGCAGTCGATCAACACGCGCGAGCAGCAGTGGTCCACCGCCGTGTATGTGCAGGACCAGGTCGAGCTGGCCGCGCAGTGGAAGGCGCTGCTGGGCGTGCGGCGCGACGCGTACCGCCAGCGCATCACCAATGCGCTGCTGGCCGGACGCATCAACGAGCAGCGCATCGAGGCCACCAGTCCGCGCGCCGGGCTGGTCTATCAGCCGACGGGGCAGGTCTCGCTGTACGTGTCGGCCGCCAGGTCGTTCCGTCCCAACAGCGGCATCAGCATCGACAACGACGCGTTTCCGGCGGAGTCCAGCCGGGCGTACGAAGCGGGCGTAAAGGTCGACAGCGCCGACGGCAAGTTGAGCAGCACCCTGGCCGTGTATTCGATCAAGAAGCAGAACGTGTTGACGGTGAACCCGGTCGACAACAATTTTTCGCTGGCAGCGGGCGAGGTGGGCAGCAAGGGCGTGGAGCTGGACGTGGCGGGCGAAGTGGCGCGCAAGCTGCAGCTGTCGCTGTCGTATGCGTACACGGACGCCAAGGTGCTGCGCGATAACGTGCTGGCCGTGGGCGGCACGGTCGCCAACGTGCCGAAACAGAGCGCCAACCTGCTGCTGGTGCGCGCGCTCGATGTGCTGGGCCGGCGCGCGTCGCTGGGCGGCGGCGTTAATTACGTGGGCGCGCGCAATGGCGACGTGGCGATTTCGCGCAGCTTTACGCTGCCGGCGTACACGACCGCCAAACTGGTGGCGACGTACGACGCCACCCGCCAGCTGCGCCTGTCGCTCGACGTCGACAACCTGTTCGACAAGGTGTATTACGCCAGCGCCTACCAGCAGACCTGGGTGGCGCCCGGCGAGGACCGGCGCGTCAAGCTCACTGCCCACTACCAATTTTAACGGATGGTTATGACGGAACAACGCAAGGCCCGGGTGGCGTCGATCGACGTCATGCGCGGGCTGGTGATGATGATCATGATGCTCGACCACGTGCGCGAAACGTTTTTTCTGCGCTGGCAGGTCAGCGATCCGATGGACGTGGCCACGGTCGACCCGGCGCTGTTCTTCAGCCGGTTTGCCGCGCATTTTTGCGCGCCGATGTTCGTGTTCCTGACCGGGTTGTCGGCCTGGCTGTACGCGCATCCGGCCAGCGGCCCCCGTTCGGCCACGGGCTTCCTGCTCAAGCGCGGACTGTTCCTGGTGGTGCTGGAAGTGCTGGTGGTCAGCGTGGCGTGGACCGGCGTGTTCCCGCCGCCGACGATTTACCTGCAGGTGATCTGGGTGATCGGCCTGGCCATGATCGCGCTGGCGCTGCTGCACCGCTTGCCGCGTGCGGTGCTGGCGGCGTTGGGACTGGCGATCGTGTTCGGCCATAACCTGCTGACGCCGATCGCCTTCGCGCCGGACAGCTGGGGCTACGTGCCGTGGACCATCTTGCACGACCGCGGCTTCCTGGTGGCGCAAGGGGCCATGAAGATCAAGGTCAGCTATCCGCTGCTACCGTGGATCGGCGTGATCGTGCTCGGCTACGTGGCAGGGCCGTGGTATGCGCGCACGACGGCGTCGGCGCAGCGGCGCAGCCTGCTGATCGGCACCGGCGCGGCGGCGCTGGCGCTGCTGCTGGTGCTGCGCGGCTTGAATCTTTATGGCGAAACGCTGGACTGGGTGCACGGCGACTCGGCGCTGCGCACCGTGATGTCATTCCTCAACGTCACCAAGTATCCGCCGTCGCTGGCGTTCCTGCTGCTGACGCTGGGCGCCGGGTTGCTCGTGCTGGGCTGGCTGGAGCAGCGCGAGCACCGTTTCCTGCAAGTGTGCGCGTCGTTCGGCGGCGCCCCGATGTTTTATTACCTGCTGCACCTGTTCGTGCTGCTGGGGCTGCAAAAGCTGGCGGTGGCGCTGTTGGGCGCCAACTACGGCAACCGCTACGAGTTCGACAGCCTGTGGATGGTGTGGCTGCTGTCCGCCGTGCTGATCCCGTTGTTGTACTGGCCGTGCAAGGTGTTTGGCGCATTCAAGCGGCGCACCAGCATGGGATGGGTGCGGTACTTGTAACTGCGGTTGGCCGCCGGCGTTGCCGGCAAGTGCTGCGCGAGGGCGAAAATACAAAGCGGCCGCCGGAGTGATCGGGCGGCCGCTTTGTCTGGTTGCCCGGCAGCGGTTAGCGCGTGACCGGGGTCTTGAATTCGAAGCGCTTGATCTCGCCCACCATCAGCACGTAGCACAGGATGGCCACTGCCGCGTTGGCGCCCACGAACACCAGGGCGCCGGCGAACGAACCGGTCTGCTGCAGGATGTAGCCGATCACGATCGGGGTGGTGATGCCTGCGGTGTTGCCGAAGGTATTGAACAGTGCGCCGCTCAGGCCGCCAGCTTCCTTGGGCGACGTATCGGCCACCACAGCCCAGCCCAGTGCGCCGACGCCCTTGCCGAAGAAGGCCAGCGACATCACGGTAATGACCAGCCAGTCCGCTTCCACGTAGTTACAGATAATCATGGTCATAGCCAGCAGCATGCCGCCCACGATCGGGGTCTTGCGCGCCACGGACTGCGAATAGCCGCGCTTGATCAGGCGATCCGAGATCACGCCGCCCAGCACGCCGCCGAGGAAACCGGCCACGGCCGGCAGCGCGGCCACGAAGCCCGCTTTCAGGATGGTCATGTGGCGTTCGGTCACCAGGTAGACCGGGAACCAGGTCAGGAAGAAATAGGTGAGGGTGTTGATGCAGTATTGGCCGATGTAAATGCCCAGCAGCATGCGGTTGCCCAGCAACTGGCGAATGGCCGAGCCGGTATCGATCTTGCTGCTGACAACCTGTTTGTCCTTGCTTTCCAGGTCGATCAGCGCGCCGCCGGCAGCGATGTAGTCGAGCTCGGCTTTGTTGACCTGCGGATGGTCTTTCGGGCCATAAACCAGTTTGAGCCAGATGAACGACATGACGATGCCGAGGCCGCCCATCACGTAGAACACGCTCTGCCAGCCATGTTCGTGCACCAGCCAGCCCATCAGCGGGGCAAACAGCACGGTGGCGAAATATTGCGCCGAGTTGAAGATGGCTGCCGCCGTACCGCGTTCGGCGGTCGGGAACCACGACGACGCCAGCCGGCTGTTACCAGGGAACGAAGGCGCTTCGGCCGCGCCCACCAGCAGCCGCAGGGCGAACAGGGTGGCGAGGGCGGCGGCGCCGGTCAGCAGACCCACGGTGCCCATCAGCATGGTGAACACGGACCACAGGAAGATGCTGAAGAAATAGGTAATCTTGGTGCCGAAACGGTCGAGCAGCCAGCCGCCCGGCAGCTGGGCCAGCACATACGACCACGCAAAGGCGGAGAACACGTAGCCCATTTCCACGGGCGACAAGCCGAGCACGCGTTTCAGTTCGGGACCGGCAATCGCGATGGTGGCGCGATCGGCATAATTAATGGTGGTGACCGCGAACAAAATGGCCAGAATCAGCCAGCGTACCCGCGTTGCTTTTACTTGCTGCGTTGACATGCGTGGATCTCCTTCTTATCGATGTGCGCTGATCATAGCGCACATATCAGACATCATACAACTGGATATATGAATTAAACATACCCGTCATATAAATCTGTATCGCTAGGCGATTATTTCATGTTAATCAACTAGTTAAACGTTTTCCACCGTTGCTTTTAGTTGTACGATGACGTAGCAAATAGCAACACGCTAGCGTTGCACTTCGTAGTGCAGGCGCACCGCCGGGCGCTGGGCGTCGCGCATTTGCCGGGTCAGCACTGTCATGCCGTCATCGTAATACCGGCCGCTGCGCCGTTGCGTTTGCAGCACATTGGCCACGGCCAGGCGCCAGCGGCCGCCGGCCG
>JBEVMD010000181.1:0-4636 GCA_040508835.1 Duganella sp.
GGGGCGGGTGGGGGGAATGACGGCGGCGGCGGCGGGATGGGTCCAGGCATGGGCACCGCGCACGGCGACGTAGTGCATCACCCGTAAGGAGAACGGTCCTGGAATACCGTTGGCACAAACAAAAACGCCACCCGAAGGTGGCGTTCTCGATATTCTTGGTGGCCCGGGGCGGAATCGAACCACCGACACAAGGATTTTCAATCCTCTGCTCTACCAACTGAGCTACCAGGCCAAGGCGCGCAATTATAGCAGCCGTCGTCGGAAACGCCAAGTATTTCGATAAAGTGGCGCAGCGCCGCGTCCAGTGGCGGCATGAAATGGCCGCGTTCGCTGATCAGGCCGCTGTGGCGGGGAGCGCCCGGTGACGGGGCCGCATCCTCCACGATCAGTTCCACCGGCAGGCCGGCCAGTGCCGCCACCCGGTGCGCCAGTTGCGACCAGCTCAGCGCGGTTTCGTGGCTGACGTGCCAGATGCCGGACTCGCCGTCGATCAGCAAATTGAGGCACGCGTGCACCAGGTCCGGCACGTACGTGGGCGTGACGATATGACCGCCGGTGGCGGTGAAGGTGCGCCCGCTCGCCAGCGCCTGCAGCACGCGGGTGACGAAATTGCGGCGGTCCCAGGGGCCGAACAGGGCGCTGGTGCGCACGATCAGCGTGCCGGGGTGGGCCGCCAGCGCGCGCTGTTCGGCCTCGGCCTCGTTGACGCCGTAAGGCGTGCCCGGCGTCAGCGGATCGCTTTCCACCTGTGGGCGGTCTTGCCGTCCATCGAACACCTGGTCGCTGGAGAAATTGAGCAGCTGGATGCCCAGCCGAGCACAGGCCTGCGCCAGGACTACCGGGCCCAGCGTGCTCTCGCGCTGGCAGAGCGCGGGATCATCGGTGCTGCGCTCGCCCCGTGCAGCATGGTCATTGATGCGCTGGCCCGGCGCAGCATCATTGCCGATACGCTGGGCATGCACGTAGCCGCTGGTATTGATCACGGCCCACGGCTGGTGGCGTGCGAGCGCCGCGTTGACCGACGCCGCATCGGTGGTGTCCATCTGCTGGCGCGTCAGCACGATGCACGCCAGGTGGCGCTCTGCGCACAGCTGGGCGAATGCGTTGCCCAGCTTGCCGCCGCCGCTGCTGATCAGGATCGGCCGCGCCGGCCCGCGTTCGCGCTTGCCGTCGGCGCTGCCATCCAACTGGCCACCCGGCTCGCCGTCCGTCGTTGCATGCAGCAGCCGCTCGGGATGGCGCCACCAGCCCTGGCCGTCAAGCGCCGGACTGGACGGCGGCTGCCCCGCCGCCAGCTCGCGCATCAGCGTCGCCACGGCGGTGGGGCGCGGCTGCGGGCTGCGCAGGTCGAAGGCGCCGCTTTCGTAATACAGGTTGCGGTGGGTAACCAGGCTGTTCCAGTCGAACGCACCCAGCAGCGCCCACACGGTAACGGCGCGCACGTCCGCGCCTGCCTGCCGCGCTTGCTGCGCGCCTTGCCAGATTTCGTGCAGCCAGCGCACCTGGTCTTCGCGCTGGGCATCCAGGTGCGCTTCGGTCACGACCAGCGGCAGGCCGTAGCGTTCCCACGCTTCGTGCAGCAGGGGCGCGATGCCGGGGCAGGGCGTGTCCATCGAGCGCGCGGCGGCCACGTCGGCGTAGCCGTGCGCGCCCACGTCGCGGTCGTCGTACAGTTCGATGCGGTGGTCGAGCCAGCGTTCGCTGGTGATGTAGTAGTTGATGCCGACGACGTCCGGCGGGCATGGATGTGCGCGGAACCACAGCAGTTCTTCCTCGGTGGCGCCGCTTTTGAGCAGGTAGCGCCACAGCGCGTGGTCCGGCCCCACCATCCCGCACAGCAAGTCCCAGCCGAGCCAGCGGCGGTGGTTGGTGAACCTGATCTGTTCCGCCATGACGGCAGTGCCGTAGGCCTTGCCCAGGTCGTCTGTCTGCACCAGCCTGGCCTGGGGATTGACGGCGCGGATCGCCTGCATGGCCAGCACGGTGGCCTTGCATTGCACCAGCACGGCGCGCACGAAGCTGGCGTCGTCCTGGCGGTGCGGGTGCCACAGGCCGTACAGGCAGCTGAAGCGGGCGGTGGTGCACGGTTCGTTGACGGGCGTGTAGTAATCGAGCCAGGGATAGCGCTGCGCCACCGCGCCCGCATACTCGGCCAGGCCGGTGGCAAAATCCGGGTCGATCAGGCTGGTGTGGCGCGGTCCGCTGCCGTGGTGGACCAGGCCGGCGATGGGCGTGATGCCGCGTTCGCGCAGCGCGTGCAGGCGCTCATCAGGCCAGCGCCAGTCGGCGTGCGCCAGGCCGTCCGGGGCCACCAGTTCCCACAGCACCGGATAGCGCAGCGCGGTGATGCCCAGCGTGGCGAAGCGGTCCAGGTCGTCCAGGCGCGCATCGTGGCCGTTCAGTTCCATCTGGCTGAAGTAGCGCTCGCCAACGCGGTTGACGGTGGCTTCCACGCCGCCCCAGAGCGCAAGCGGCGGAGGTACGGGTGTAGGGGACATGGGCTGACTGACGAGTCGACGGATGGTCAGTATGGACAAAAGGATGTCGCACCGGCGCAGCATTGCCCAATGGACTTGTTTCTTGACACCAGCAACCAGCGGGCGCTACAGTGGGTTGATCTTTCGACAAAGGACATCGCATGACACGGCTGACATGGATCATGGCGGGATGGGCGGCGGCAAGCCTGGCCCAGGGCGCCCCACAGGCAACGGCGCCCACGCCGGTGCAGCAACAGCTGCGCGCGATTTACCAGGAGCTGGTGGAAACCAACACCACCCATTCCACCGGCTCGTGCACGGCGGCCGTCACCAAGGTCGCCAGGCGTCTCGCGGCCGGCGGCTTTCGCGATGCCGACATGCAGATCGTCGTGCCGCCCGGCGCGCCCGCCAAGGGCAACCTGGTGGCGCGCCTGAAGGGCAACGGCAGCGCCAGACCGCTGCTGTTGCTGGCCCACGTGGACGTGGTGGAGGCCAACCGCGAGGACTGGGTGCGCGATCCGTTCAAGCTGGTGGAAGAAGACGGCATGTTTTATGCGCGCGGCGCCTCGGACGACAAGGCCATGGCAGCGGCGTTCGTGGCCAACATGATCCGCTACAAGCAGGAAAAGCTGGCGCCCAAGCGCGACCTGGTGCTGGCGCTGACGTGCGACGAGGAGGTGGTGCCGTCGAAATTCGACGGTGTCGATTACCTGCTCCAGCATCACCGTCCGCTGATCGACGCCGAACTGGCGCTCAACGAAGGCGGCGGCGGCTTGCTCGACAAGGACGGCAAGCCGGTGCGCCATGGCATCCAGGCCGGCGAAAAAACCTACCAGAGCTTCCAGCTCGAGGTCACCAATCCGGGCGGCCACAGTTCGGCGCCCTACCGCGACAACGCCATCTACCGCCTGTCCAATGCCCTGTCGAAACTGGGACAGTTCGCGTTCCCGTTCAAGCTGTCGCCCGTCACGCGCGCGTTCTACCAGCGCATGGCCACCATCGAGAAGGGGCAGGTCGCGGCCGACATGCAGGCCATCCTGCAGGACCCGCCCGACCAGGCCGCGCTGGACCGCCTGTACACGGTCAGCCCGTCGCATAACTCCACCGTGCGCACCACGTGCGTGGCCACCAGGGTGGAAGCGGGGCACGCCGACAACGCGCTGCCGCAGCGGGCGCGCGCCACCGTCAACTGCCGCATCCTGCCCGGCGAGCCGGTCGACGAGGTGCAGGCCACGCTGCAGCGCGTGATGGGCGATGAGCACATCAAGATCACCCGCATCGGCGAAGCGATGGCCGCCGCCATGCCGCCGCTCACGCCAGCGCTGATGAAGGCAGTCGAGGAGATCAGCAACGACATGTGGCCCGGCGTGCCCGTGATACCCACCATGTCCACCGGGGGCACGGACGGCCGCTTCCTCAACAACGCCGGCATCTGGACCTATGGCATCAGCGGCATGTTCCACGGCCCGGAGGGCTCGGGCGCGCATGGCTTGAATGAGCATATCCGCGTGCAGTCGCTGTACGACGGCCAGGAGTACCTGTACCGGCTGACCAGGCGGCTGGCGACCGAGTAGCGCTGGAATTTTGCTATGCTATCGGCTTTCCGCCGGCGTGGCTGGCGGACCGCAGCGCAGCATAAACGTGGCAACAACCCGGAGCAGAGGATATGGTTTCCTTACAAGAGCAGTTTTTGAAGGCGGGCCTGGTCGACAAGACCAAGGCCAAACTGGCCAACCAGGAAAAGAGCAAGCAGAAAAAGATCGAGCGCCGCACCGGCGAGCAATCGGTGGACGAGGCGCGCCTGGCGGCGCAGGAAATCCAGCGCAAGAACGCGGAAAAAGCGCGCGAGGCCAATGCCCAGCGCGACGCGGCGGCCCGGCAAAAGGCCATCGTGGCGCAGATCGCGCAGATGGTGCAGCAGAACCGCCAGGACAAGACCAAAAACGGCAAGGACGATATCGCCTACAACTTCACGCATGGCACCAAGATCGAACGAATCTACGTGTCGCCAGCGGTGCGCGAGCACCTGGTGGCGGGACGTCTCGTGATCGTGGTGCTGGGGACCACGGTGGAGCTGGTGCCGCGCGTGATTGCCGATAAAATCGAGGAGCGCGATCCGTCGCTGGTCGTGCGCGTCAAGCAGTCGGCCGCCGTGGTGG
>JBEVMD010000010.1:0-9347 GCA_040508835.1 Duganella sp.
GCGATGGTTGAACGCGTGGACGGCAGAGCCGTCCACCCTACAGGCGGCCGCCAGGCGGCCGCGCGGTATGGCTTACTCCGAACGGTAGTTCGGCGCTTCCTTGGTGATCTGCACGTCGTGCACGTGGGATTCGCGCATGCCGGCCGAGGTGATTTCGACGAACTCGGCTTTCTCGCGCAGTTCCTCGATGGTGCCGCAGCCGCAGTAGCCCATCGACTGGCGCACGCCGCCGACCAGCTGGAAGATGATCGCCAGTACGGAACCCTTGTAGGCGACCCGGCCTTCGATACCTTCAGGCACGAACTTGTCGGCCTTCATGGTGGCGTCCTGGAAGTAGCGGTCGGCCGACCCGTCGGACATGGCGCCCAGCGAGCCCATGCCACGATACGATTTGTACGAACGGCCCTGGTACAGGATCACTTCGCCCGGCGCCTCTTCGGTACCGGCAAACATCGAACCCATCATGACGGTCGAGGCGCCAGCGGCCAGCGCTTTCGAGATATCGCCCGAGAAGCGGATGCCTCCGTCGGCGATGCAGGGCACGCCCGTGCCTTCCAGCGCTTCGGCCACGTTGGAAATCGCGGTGATTTGCGGCACGCCCACGCCAGCGACGATGCGGGTGGTGCAGATCGAGCCGGGGCCGATGCCGACCTTGACCGCGTCCGCGCCGTACTCCACCAGCGCCTTGGCGGCCGCTGCGGTAGCGATATTGCCGCCGATAACGTCCACGTGCGGGTACTTGGTCTTGATCCACTTAACGCGGTCGAGGATGCCTTGCGAATGGCCGTGGGCCGTATCGACCACCAGCACATCGACGCCGGCCGCGACCAGCAGGTCGATGCGCTCTTCATCTTTCGCGCCCACGCCCACGGCTGCGCCCACCAGCAGTTTGCCGTGCTGGTCTTTGGACGCGTTCGGGTGCTCGGTCGACTTCTGGATGTCTTTGACGGTGATCAGGCCGCGCAGTTCGAAGCTGTCGTTGACGACCAGCACGCGCTCGAGGCGGTGCTTGTTCATCAGGCGCTTGGCTTCGTCGCGGTCTTCGTCGTCCTTGACGTACACGAGTTTCTCACGCGGGGTCATCTTGGCGCGCACTTCGGCGTCCAGTTCCTGTTCGAAACGCAGGTCGCGGTTGGTGATGATGCCGACCACTTCCTTG
Organism: Duganella sp.; assembly: GCA_040508835.1. Classification (GTDB taxonomy): domain Bacteria; phylum Pseudomonadota; class Gammaproteobacteria; order Burkholderiales; family Burkholderiaceae_D; genus Rugamonas. The sequence goes on from JBEVMD010000010.1 coordinate 1,160, forward strand.
CCCTCGACCACCGGGAAACCGGAAATGCCGTGCTGCTCGGTCAGCTTGATGACGTCGCGGATCTTCATGTCCGGCGGGATCGTGATCGGGTCGCGCAGCACGCCGGCCTCGAAGCGTTTAACCTTGGCCACCTCACGCGCCTGATCGACCGGGCGCAGATTTTTGTGGATGATGCCAATGCCGCCCTCTTGCGCCATGGCGATGGCCAGACGGCCTTCGGTGACGGTATCCATCGCAGCCGACAGCAGCGGGATGTTGATACTGATGTTACGGGTCAGGCGAGTCTTGAGGGACGTATCCGCAGGCAGAACATTGGAATACGCTGGAACGAGGAGCACGTCATCGAACGTGAGTGCTTTTTGGAGTAGACGCATAGTATTTCCTATAGGCGCAAAGCGGCATTATACAGGAATGGCCGCTTTCTGTCCGGAACTTCTAACGACGGCTATTTCCCCGGCGCCGGCGGGCGCAAACGCCCAGCAGCGCCAGCCCGCCCAGCAACATCGTCAGCGCTTGCGGCTCGGGCACGGCGCTCACCGCCGCCACGTCCAGGTCGAAGCTGGCGCCGGTCAACGTCGTCGTCGTAAACTTCGGATTGCCGTACAGGTCGAGAATCGGATTGAGCCGCAACTGCGTATATTGCCCTGCCTGCACAAAGCTCTGGGTCGCGCCGGCCGGGCCGAAGACGCCGGCGCTGGCCTCGGGCGTGGCGGCCACCGCCGAACCGGCGCTGGCAAATCCCAGGTAGTCGCCGAAGTCCTGGTTGCCGAAGACCATGGCCCCAGCGTGGATGCGGGCGCCGCCGTCGGGGCCGTATGGTCCGTTCAGGTAGCCGGGCAAGGTATAGCTGCCGGTGACGCCGATGGTGGCGCCGCCGGTAAAGACGTAGCCGGCGTGCGCGACCACCGTCAGGGCGCTGCCGAACTCGGTGTAATAAGACAGGCCCGGCGCAGCGTAGAATTCGATGCTTGTCGACAGCACGATGCGGTCGTCGACCAGCGCCACGCCGCGCCAGTAACTGGCATCGTACTGGACGTCGAAGTTGTCGCCAGTGAGCGTGATGACGTCGGCGCGGGCACCAGCGAAACTGCCAACGAACGTTACGAACACCAATGTCGTCTTGAGCAATAGCTTATTCATCGCACATCCTTGTCGAGAGGGATGGTGGTCAGGATATCACTCCAGGTGCCAGCTTCATGAACATTCCAAGCGAGAATCAGCAGATCGACGGTCTGGTAGCTAAAAGCCAACACTGCGATGGCATTGCGTCACACGACCGATGCACCATTGACCTGCTTTTTAGCACTTTGCCACGCGTCCCATTTGCGATTCAGGTACAGCCGCGCCGGGTTTTCGATGAAGTAATACGACAAGGCGCCGGCCATCACTCCGAACAGCAGGCACAGAGGTGCCGATGCGCCAAAATCCTTGGTGGCGCTGTAAAACGGTCCCTGCCACAAGTAGATGGAAAACGAACAGGTCCCGAACCACCGGAGGAGGCGGTGACTGAGTATCGATTTGATGATGTCCGGGAAACCGTGTGCATGATTCACGGCAGTAACACCAGCAAGATGGCCACGCCGCGCCAGCCGTCGAGGTACGGAATATTTCCAGTGGGCTTGGAGAGTGGCGGCATGATATTTCTAAATGTATATTATAGTTGCCATATTTTAATTGTAAAATTTATAAACGTCAAGCAATTTATGAATTTTAAGCAATAAAAGATTCCTGGATCACTACATCAATATCGCGTACTGCATCGTGTGGAAACGCTATCATGGGCCTCCACCGATTGGTCCGGCATGCACGGGAGGGGCGATGCGACGCGTTCACGTTATGGGAATGGTGTTATCACTGCTGGCGTGGCCTTGCGCCCTGCCAGCGCTTGCGCAGTACGTTTGGCTCGATGACGCGGGGAGGAGGCAATTGTCCGATCGGCCACCGCCCCCGTCGGTACCGCTTGCCCGCATTCTCAAGTTTCCGCGGGCAGCAGGCATCGACAGCACAGTAATTGGGCCTGCCAATACTTCGACCAGCGATGCCGGCGTACCGCTTGCGCCCTCCACCGCCGACCGCGAAGCCGATTACCAGCAACGCCGCAAGCAGGCCGCCGCTGCCGACAACAAGGCCGCCAACGACGCGCGCGAAAAAGCGCAGAACGCCGCCAATTGCAATGCGGCGCGGCAAAACCAGCGCGCGCTCGACGACGGCGTGCGCATCTCGAGCTACGACCCGCAGGGCGAGCGCACGGTGATGGGCGACCAGGAACGGGCGGAATTGGCAAAAATGACGCAGAAGGTGCTGGCCGGCTGCAAATAAAGCTGCCCTGCCTTCTTGGTTTGTCGAAGGCTGCCGTATGATATCGCTATCAAAGTTCTGACAGCTCTCCGATGACGAAATCACAAGCGGTTCGCAGTCGCGCCAGCGGCCGCATCACCCTGGCGATGGTGGCCAAGCACGCCGGCGTGGCCACCATGACGGCCTCGCGCGCAATCACCCAGCCCGACATGGTGTCGCAGGCGCTGCGCGACCGCGTGGACAAGGCCGTGCTGGAGCTTGGTTACGTGCCCAACCGCGCCGCGCGCGCCCTCGCCTCGTCGCAATCGAAGGTGATTGCGGTGCTGGTGCCGTCGCTGTCCAACGCCGTGTTTACCGAGGTGCTGGCCGGCATCCAGGATGCGCTCGATGCAGACGATTACCAGATCCTGATCGGCAATACCCGCTACTCGGACCGCGAGGAAGAAAAGCTGATCAACACCTACCTGCAATCGAACCCGGACGGCATGCTGCTCTCGGGCCTGTCCCACAGCGAGCGGGTGCAACAGATTTTGACGACGTCGCGCGTGCCGGTGGTCTCGATGATGGACATGTCCACCGACCCAGCGCAGCTGACCGTGGGCTTTTCGCAATTCCAGGCCGGCCACGCGATGACGCGCTACCTGCTTGACAAAGGCCACCGCCGCATCGGCTTCATCGGCGCCCAGCTCGACGAGCGCACGCTGCGCCGCGCCGAAGGTTATCGCAAGGCCATGCAGGAAGCGGGCCTGGCCGATTCGAAGCTGGAGGTGATGGTGCCCGATCCGTCCACCATTGCCCTGGGCGCCGAGCTGCTGGGCCGCATGCTGGCCCAGGCGCCCGACTGCGACGCGATTTTCTGCTGCAACGACGACCTGGCCCACGGCGCCATCTACCAGTGCCAGCGGCGCGGCATTGCCGTGCCCACGCAGCTGGCCATCTGCGGCTTCAACGACCTGCCCGCTTCCGCCTGGATGAACCCGTCGCTGACGACGATCGGCACGCCGCGCTACCGCATCGGCTACGAAGCGGCGGCGCTGCTGCGGGCCGTGATCAAGGGCGAACAGCCGGCCACGCGGCAGGTCGACCTGGGGTTCACGCTGATGGCGCGCGAGAGCGCCTGACGTCGCCCCTTTCGCTGCACCGCACCATACATATCTGTTTACAAATTGCTTGAAACCCTTACACTGCATGCATTGCTGTTAGCGCTAACATACTTCTGATAAATGTCCACGATGACCAAACAAACTGTACCGGTACGCTGGGTCGTGATGGGCGTGAGCGGCTGCGGCAAGAGTTCGATCGGCCTGCAACTGGCCTCCGCGCTGCATGCGCCGTTTTTGGAGGGCGACAATTATCACTCGTACGCGAACGTGGCCAAGATGACGGCCGGCGTGCCGCTTACCGACAGCGACCGGGCCGACTGGCTGCTGGCGCTGCACGAGGAAATCCACGCCGCGCGCGTCCGCCAGGCCAGCGTGGTGATCTCGTGCTCGGCGCTCAAGCGCCGCTACCGCGATCTGCTGCGCAGCGCCGATCCCGCGCTGCGCTTTGCTCACCTGCAAGGCCCGCGCGAGGTGATCGAAGCGCGCATGCAGGCGCGGCCCGATCACTACATGCCGGCGTCGCTGCTCGACAGCCAGCTGGCGTCGCTCGAACCGTTGCAGGCCGACGAGGCCGGCATCGTGCTGGACCTGCGCCGGGAACCTGCCGTACTGGTGCAGGAAATTTTGCAGTCGCAATGATGATGGTCCGTGCTCTCTCGGAGCAGCGCCTGCCGGCGTGGCGCTCCGTTCCGGGCAGTGGGGCGAGCGCTCCACTGCCTGTTTTTTGGTTGGAAGGCGCAAGAAAGCAATCGTGAATACTCCACTGACCTGGCGCGAAAAATTCAGCTACGGCGTCGCCGACATGGGGTTCAATTTTTACTGGACCAATATCGCGACCTTTTTGCTGATTTTTTATACCGACGTCTTCGGCATCTCGGCCGCTGCGGCTGCTTCGATGATGTTTTCCATCAAAATCATCAACGCGTTTACGGACCCCATGATCGGCGCGGTTGCCGACCGTACCACTACCCGCTTCGGCAAGTTCCGCCCTTACCTGCTGTGGATGCCGGTGCCGCTGGCCTGCGCCGCCATCCTCACGTACACCACGCCCGACCTGTCGCACGACGGCAAACTGGCGTGGGCCTATGGTACCTACCTGCTGATGATGGTGTGCTACACCTGCATCAACATCCCGTACAACGCCCTGTCCGGCGTGCTGTCGGGCGACCCGCAGGAGCGCTCCACCGTCAACGGCCTGCGCTTCATCTTCGCCTTTGCCGGCGGCACGCTGGTCACCGCCGCCACGCCGGCCATGGTGGGCTGGTTCGGCCACGGCGACGACAAGCTGGGATGGCAGCTGACCATGCTGGCGTGGAGCGTGTTCGCGTCGCTGCTGTTCGTGCTCACGTTCTGGAACACGCGCGAACGCATTGCGCCGGCGCCCGCGCAGAAATCGAACGTCATGCAGGACATCCGCGACCTGTCGCAAAACCGCCCGTGGGTCGTGCTGTTCTTCCTGGCGCTCATCATCATGATCACCATCACCCTGCGCACCACCAGCGCCGCGTACTACTTCAAGTACGTGGTCGGACGCCCGGAGCTGATGCAGGGTTTCGTGCCGGCCTACATGATCTCCGCGGCCGTGGGCGCGTCGCTCACGCCGCTGATGACGCGCTACGTCGACAAGAAAAAACTCATGATTATCCTGATGAGCATTACCGCCGTGCTGTCGTCCGCGTTCTACTTCGTGCCCGGCGACCAGGTCACGCTGATGTTCGCGCTGCAGGTGGGCATGGGCCTGGCGCTGGGCCCCAAGTCGCCGCTGGCGTTCTCGATGTACGCCGACACGGCCGACTACAACGAATGGCGCACCGGCCGCCGCGCGACCGCCATGACGTTTGCGGCCGCCACGTTTTCGCAAAAGCTGGGCACCGCCATCGCGGTGGCCGTCATCGGCTGGCTGTTTACGGTGCTGGGCTACGTGGCCAACGCCGCGCAAAGCAGCGGCTCGCAGGCCGGCATCGTCTGGCTGATGTCCTTTATTCCCGCTGCCTTTGCCGTCGTGGCAGTCGTCGTCATGTGCTTCTATAACCTCGACCACCGCAAACTGGCGCAGATCCAGACGGACCTGCAGGCGCGCAAAGCATCCGTTTAACTTTTGGAGACCCGTTTCATGTTACGCCCCACCCACGATGGCGACCGCTACGAACTGACCAGCCCCACGGCGATGCCGCGCGCGGGCGGCTTCCTGTGGAACCAGAAGATGATGATCCAGGTGACCTGCCGCGGCTACGCGGTGGCGCAGTTCATGCAGCCGGAACCGGCCAAGTACGCGCACGCGCCCAACCTGGAAGCGAAAACCTTCATGCAGCCGGAGCAGAAGTACTATGCCCATCACCCGGGCCGCTTCTTCTACATCAAGGACGAGGAAACGGGCGCGCTGTTCTCCGCGCCGTACGAGCCGGTGCGCGCACCGGTCGACCGTTTCGCTTTCTCGGTCGGCAAGAACGACCTGGCCTGGACCGTCGAACACCTGGGCGTGCGGGTGGAACTCACGCTGAGCATCCCCACCGCGGACGTGGTGGAACTGTGGTCGCTGCGCGTGACCGACCTGTCGGGCCGCGCGCGGCGTCTGTCCGTGTACCCGTACTTCCCGATCGGGTACATGTCGTGGATGAACCAGTCGGGCGAGTACCGGCCGGACCTGGGCGGCGTGGTGGCCAGCAGCGTGGCGCCATACCAGAAGGTGGCCGATTACTTCAAGCAGAAGGACTTCAAGGACAAGACCTACTTCCTGTGCGAGGAAGCACCCGTGGCGTGGGAAGTGCAGCAGCAGGCGTTCGAGGGCGAAGGCGGCCTGCATCGCCCCAGCGCCATCGAGCCGGAACTGCTGGCCAACGGCGACGCCCGTTACGAGACGCCGGCCGCCGTGGTGCAGTACCGGCTGGCGCTGGACGCGGGCGGCACGCACGATTACCGCTTCATTTTCGGCCCGGCGCTGGACGACGCCGAAATCATCGCCATGCGCGACCGGTATCTGCACGCGGCAGGCTTCGCGCAGGCGCGCGCCGACTATGCGGCCTACATCGCCAGCGGCGCCGGCTGCCTGCAGATCGCCACGCCGGACCCGGACCTGGACAACTTCGTCAACCACTGGCTGCCGCGCCAGGTGTTTTATCACGGCGACGTCAATCGCCTCTCCACCGATCCGCAAACCCGCAACTACCTGCAGGACAACATGGGCATGAGCTTCATCAAGCCCGGCGTGATGCGCGCGGCCCTGCTGCACGCGCTGGCGCAGCAGGAGGCCAGCGGCGCCATGCCCGACGGGATTTTGCTGGTGGACGGCGCAGAACTGAAGTACATCAACCAGGTGCCGCACACCGACCATTGCGTGTGGCTGCCGATCGCGCTCAAGGTGTACCTGGACGAGACGGGCGACTACGCCGTGCTGGACGAACCGGTACCCGGCAAGGACAGCGGCGTGGTGCGCACCGTGGCCGAACGCATGAGCGCCGCCATGGACTGGCTGCTGCAGGCGCGCGACCACCGGGGCCTGAGCTACATCGCGCAGGGCGACTGGTGCGATCCGATGAACATGGTGGGCTACAAGGGCAAAGGCGTCTCCGGCTGGCTCACCGTGGCCACCGCGTATGCGCTCAACCTGTGGGCCGAGATGTGCGAAAAATCCGCGCTCGATCTGGCCGAACAGGCAAGGCACTTCCGCGCCGGCGCGCAGGCCGTCAACCGCGCGGCCAACGAACACCTGTGGGACGGCGACTGGTATGCGCGCGGCATCACCGACGACAACGTGGTCTTCGGCGTGGCCAAGGACACCGAAGGCCGCATCTACCTCAACCCGCAGGCATGGGCCATGCTGGGCGGCGCCGCCAATGCCGGCCAGCGCAAATCGATCCTGGCGCAGGTGGAAGAACAGCTGCATACGCCGTACGGCGTGGCCATGTTCGCACCGCCGTACAGCGCCATGCGCGACGACGTGGGCCGCGTCACGCAAAAGCACCCGGGATCGGCGGAGAACGGCGCCGTGTACAACCATGCGTCGATCTTCTACATCTACAGTTTATATACGGTGGGCGAAGGCGATCGCGCCTACGAGCTGCTGCGGCAGATGCTCCCCGGCCCGAGCGAGGCCGATTATCTGCAGCGCGGCCAGCTGCCCGTGTTCATCCCCAATTACTACCGGGGCGCCTGGCACCAGTATCCGCGCACGGCCGGACGTTCGAGCCAGTTGTTCAACACCGGCACCGTGTCGTGGGTGTACCGCTGTTTCGTGGAAGGCCTGTGCGGTTTGAAGGGCGACGTGGACGGCCTGCGCGTGCAGCCGCAGTTGCCCAGCCACTGGAACGATGTGAAAGTGACGCGCCGGTTCCGGGGCGCGACGTTCCACGTAGTTATACAACGGGCCGATGTCGATAAAATTCAGGTCACACTCGACGGAAAACGATTGCCTGATACGCAAGTGACCGGTATCGTTGCGGGTGGAGTACACGCGCTGGACGTATCGATCCCGCGCTAGACACTGAAATCAAATTACAAGGACACATAATAAACATGAAGACGCGTCTCTGGTTGTCGCTGGCCCTGGCCTATCCCCTGATGATGAATGGCGCTGCGCATGCCGCCGCCGAGTCCAACCGCCCGTGGCTCAACGCCACCCTGTCGCCCGATGCGCGCGCCGAGCAGCTGGTCAAGGCCATGACGCTGGATGAAAAAATCCAGACCGTCTTCGGCTACTTCTCCACCGATTTCGAATCGAAAAAATACGAAGCGCCCAAGGAAGGCCGCAAGGATTCCGCCGGATTCATTCCCGGCATCGAACGTCTCGG